>MPMW01000195.1 GCA_002238705.1 Acidobacteria bacterium bin61
CTCGCTACCGTCTTCCAGACCGGAGACCACATTGCGGATCTGGACGACGGTGGGAATCGCCGCCGTTACGCCGAAGTGCTCTGCAAACAGGTAGAAAAGGCCCTGAACAACAAAGCACCACGGGCACTCGTACCGCCGCCAGACGAGAACGAGTTGGCGAGTTGGCTGGCCCGCTTTCCCGACTGCGCGATGCGAGAAATCGGTCTCAGCAACCTCTCGCTGAAGGACCTCCGGGAATCCCAACGCAAGAAGCTCCCTGGGATGCGCGTACGCATCCGGTCTCGCAACCAACGCCTCGCGGCTTGCGATTGGACGCCGTAGCGCGTCGCCGGACACCTTCCCTACCGCAGTCGGCGCAACGGACCACCGTCACCCCCGATCCCAACGAACACCGAAGCCATCGGTCGCAGAACACGGTGCCAGAGCACCCGGGGTTGCCGCAAGTAGCGCGTGGACGGCCAGCGGATTGTCTTCTGTACGGTCGGTGGCCCGCCAGGGCGGCCGCCGGTTCCCGCCCACCGGCAATGTCGACGGTGTGAGGTGTGAATCCGTCGGCCACCACTTGCGCGTCGAGGTCGCCGCGTACGACGAAGTAACTCTGCGACTCATCCGCGAGCTACGAGAAGACGCTCAAAGTCACCACGAGAGCGGTCGCGCGCGTGGAGCCCTCTCCGCACCCTTGGCCTCGGGGGCGGAAACACTGGGCTCAGGCCCCGAGCAGCGAGCGGGCGAGCACCCCCATCCCGAACCCGAGGTAGTTCCCGATCGCATAGCCGGCGAGGGCCACCGCGATCCCGGGCAGCAGCTTGTCGGCGTAACCCCGGGCGGAGGCGATCGCCACCGCGGAGGCGGCGCCCCCGATATTCGCCTGTGAAGCGACCGAGAGGGTCCCGGCGTCAATGCGGAAGAGCCGTCCGGCTCCGAAGATCACGAGCCCGTGGACCCCTACCGCAGTCGCCGCGAACAGGAAGAGCGTCGGCCCCGCGGCGAACATCTCGGAGATGAGCGAGCGCGCCCCGTTCGCGGCGAGGAACAGGTAGAGCAGCGAGTTCCCGAGCACCGGCGCCCCCCGCAGCTTCCGCACCGGGCCGGTGTGGCCGAGGATCAGCGTGATGGTCGTCAGCCAGAGAACGGACGGGATTCCCGGCGCCACTCCGGCAATCCACTGCGCCGTCACCATGGTCCCGAGGGTGATCGCCCCGAGTCCGAAGAAGTCCATCATCCGCAGGCTCTCGCCGCTCTCGTTGAGCTGCTGTTCGAGCGTCAGGGGCCCCTTGCCGCTCGGAACGGGATCGAGGCTGCGGCCGCCCCGCAGGAGGGCCGGGATGGCGATGCAGGCGGCGAGCCAGATGCTGGTCACGATCACATCGGCGGCGAGCGCCGCCGACATCAGGTTCGGATCCGTCTCGAAGGCTCCCGCGAGCGCGTAGAAGTTGGCGCTGCCCCCGATGTAGGTGCCGGTGAACTGGCCGGTGAGCTTCCAGGCCTCCGCACCCAGCTCGCCGGCCAGCGCCAGCGTCCCGAGGAACGTGCCGAGCATGGTGCCGAGCGCCCCGAGCCCGAAGGCGGCGAGCATCGCCTTCCCGGCGCCCAGGACCGCCCGGAGGTCCACGTTCAGCAGCACCAGCACGATCGCGGCATTGATCCAGATGTTCGAGATCTGCTCGTAACTCTCCGCTTCCCCCGCAAGGAGTCCGGTATTGGAGAGCACCATTCCGAACAGGAGGCACAGGAGTCCGGCGCTCAGCGACCGGAAGAAGCGGTAGTTGCGCTCCAGCCAGACAGCGAGGAATACCGACGCGGAGAGCGCCAGGAAGATCCCGAAGGGGTCCTGGATCAAGAAACGTCCCTTCCCGGGATCAGCCGGCGCGTCCCGCCCTCGCCCTGCTCATGGCCCTCATCCGCCGAGGAGCGTCCGCGCGAGGGTCCCCATCCCGAACCCGAGGTAGTTCCCGAACGCGTAGCCGCCGAGCGCCACCACGATCCCGGGAAGCAGCTTGTCCCCGTAGCCCCGCGCGGTGGCGATCGCCACCGCCGAAGCGGCGCCGCCGATGTTCGCCTGCGACGCCACCACCAGCGTCCCCGCGTCGAACTTGAGCAGCCGGCCGACGCCGAAGATCACGAGCCCGTGGATCCCCACCGTAATCAGCGCGTAGAAGAAGAGCGACGGCCCGTAGGCCAGCATCTCGGACACCAGGGATTGCGCCCCGTTCCCGGCGAGGAACAGGTAGAGCAGCGAGTTGCCGAGCACCGGCGCGCCCCGGAGCTTCCGGACCGCCGGGGTGTGGCCGAGGACGAGAGCGATGGTTGTCAGCCAGAGCACCGCCGGAATGACCGGAACCGCCGCGGCGAGCAGCGGGGCCATCATCATCGCGCCGAGGGTGATCGCGGCGAGCCCGAAGAAGTCCATCATGCGGAGGCTCTCGCCGCTTTCCTTGAGCCGCTGCTCCAGCGTCATCGGAGCATCGCCCTTCCGGACCGGGTTGAGCCCCTGCCCGCCGTAGA
>MPMW01000011.1 GCA_002238705.1 Acidobacteria bacterium bin61
GAACGGCTGAGCAGATAGACCATCTCATAGGCTGATGTGGGCCTGTCTCGCACGCTCTCTGGCATCGGGTTGGGCTTGGAATTGTGGGTCAGAACGCCGGACGCCAGCGCGAACAAGTGTGGTTCATCCGCCACGCCCACATCGTAGAACCTGCGGGCACGGGATCGGCGGATTTCCATGATCTCGCCCCGGTCCTTTTCGTTCCAATGTCCCGAACGGTTCCAGCGCCATTCGCCCCGGAACGCGGGAAACTGTCTCCCGTTGCACGTGGCAAAGGTGGTGTTTAGCGTCAGCGTTGCGCCCAACCGCGAAGCTGCACACCGCAGGTCACGCTCCAGTCCATAGTTGCGGGCGAACCCGAGACGCCACCGAGGGCCGTCTTGAGAGCCGTCGCCATCGAGGTAGCCCTGAATGAGGATGCGCAGGGACGCGTTGTCCCATGCCCACACGCCACCGGCCAGCCGCTTCCCCTTTGCACCCTTGCCGGCAATCGTGGACACCAGCACCGAACGAAGCGCACCCGATCGGTCAATATGGATCGCCTGTTTGTCCCCGTCCTCGTACCGACGCGCCATCGCTCCGTAGTGCTGGCTCAACCGCTGGATGCGCAACCATCGCTCGGTCTCCCGCACATGACCGGATATCTGAATGGTGTCGCCCGACATGCTACCTTCGGCGAGATAGAGCCCTGCGAACCACAGCGCGTCATTCGTCAACCATCGCGGCGCCGGCGATCCACCGGGAAGCCGACACCCTCGGAGCATGTCTCCCACCGCCAGTTCCGCAGCCGCTACGAGGCCACGTTGCGTTGGCCAGCGGTGATCGCCGGTGCAGCCAATACGCTCCCCGGAGCGTAGGACCAGTTCGACCGGATTCGCCGGTCGTGGAGTCTCGGACCATCCCAGCACTTTTGCCCACCGCTGCCCGTTCCATAGGCTGACGGTAGAAGGATCAAGGCGGACCAAGTCCTTCAGCATGTGGATGCCCACGCCCTTTTGCGTCCGGGCGTAAAGCCAAGTTCCCCCGGACAGGCACCAGACAATCGCATCCCGTCGATACCACCCGTCCCTCATGAGTGCGCCAGATACCAAGCCGGGCATGTCCATCCGATCCTTGGCCTTCCACCCGAAGCTGTTTGGTCCGCCAGGCCAGTAGGCATCCCCATAATTCAGGAAGCACACGCCATCCCTCCGCAGCACCCGGCGCACCTCACGGAACACGGCTACCAGATTGTCCAAGTGCTCGTTGAACGTGGATTCGAGCCCAATCATACCCTCACCACCTTCGTAACTGCGCAGATTCCAGTAGGGAGGGCTGGTGACACAACAGTGGACGGATTCAGCGGGCAACTCCTTGAGCCGTGCGAGTGCGTCACCGACGAGGATTCGAATCATGGACTAATGGTCTCCACCGCATCCCGCCATTTTCCTGATCCGCACCAGCGGGAAGAAATCGCAAAACGGGATCTCGCACCACCCGTCGCAGTATTGCCCCCAAGCCCTCGCTCTAGCCTTGCTTCGAGTCTCCGCTTCGAGCGTGTAGGACGGGAATCCATCAACCTTCACCCGCCACATCTTTACGGCTTCCCCGGGAGCCGACAGTCGCTGGCCTTCCGTCGCTGGCTGCCGATTGTGTGATACGCCCATCACGCTCCCCTTGCATTCTTGGGGTGACCGAGGTAGAGCTTGACCAGTCGAGTGATGCCGAGCCTTAGTCCGGTGGAGAGAGTGTCTTTATCAGTCATTTCGACTCCCTCATCTCCGCACGCCTCCGCCTCTCGTTCTCACGACGCTTCCGCTTCTGCCGATCGTGCGAACACCGCTTCGAGCAGACCAGCGTGTGGGGGATGATTTCGAGGCGTTCCTTGGAGATTCGGCCGTTGCATTCGCTGCACTTCATGTGTCCCCATCCTCGCTCTGTAGGACCTCGAAAGGCACATCGCCTCGTCGCGCAATGATCTCATCGGCCAAGTCCCTATTTGATACGACAAAGACGTCACAAGCCAGCCTGGGGGAATAGACTGCCCAGCCGATGCCATTCCAGCGCGCGTACATGTCATCCCAGTCTGGCCTGAAACTCAACGCGTCCGCATAGATCCTCATCCCCTCAGGCCTCCCCCTTCCTCACGATCCTGAACTCGACAAACTCACCGCCGTCCCACCCCGCCGCCCGAAAGATCGAACGCAGCCCCCGACAACCGCGGCAGTCCACCGCGCCATCGGTGAGTCTGGTGGCGAATCGCTTCGCGCCGCCGCACTTCGGGCACGGGCCGTAGAGCCAGTGCTGGCGCTTTCGGAGCTTGAGGCGCCGACGGTTGGCGATCCACCATCCCGGGGAGGGACGACGAAGAGCATGGTCAAAAGGGCAAGTCGTCGTCGGGCTCGGTGATCGGCTTCTTGGCAGGAGCCTGAGTGGCCGCAGGTGGCGGCACGTCACCCGGCGCGCCCCACCCCTGGAAGCGGTGGTAGGTCCTGCCTCCGGAGGGCTCATGGGTGATCAGCACAGCAACCTGCTTCCCGTGCATGTCCGACGTATCGTTGATACGCGGCAGATCCATCGCCTGCAGGATCCGCCCGAGCTCGGCAAATGCGATCTCGCGCACTTGCTCCTTGCTATGCCAAAAATTGATGAAGCACGTGCAGTTGAGCCGACGGCGATTCGCGGGCTCGACGACCTCGAACTCGACGGCCAGCATTTCCTCACCGCTGGCCGCTTCGCGCTTCTCCGTGTCAGTGCACCGCAGCACGTACTCGCCTTCGGGCAGCAGTGCGAACTCGCCCTGGGCGTGTTCGTCGGTGTTGAAGGTGTTCCTGAGCATGACCATCTGTGAATTACTCCTTGCCGGATTCTCCGGCGGATTGAGGGTTGGTTTCGACAGGGACATAGTGTTCGTCAAGCAACGACTCGGTCCCGTCTCGATGGATAACCTCGTAGGTAGTGACGCGAATGTGCGTTGCCTTGGTCGGCGGTGGCCGGTGGGCCACGACAGCCCCAAGGCCTCTCCCTTGCGCGTCCACATAGTCGCGGTACTGGGTAGTCATCTAATCTCTCCCCTTCTCGAGCAAAGGCAGAATCGGATTCACGCCCAGCGGACAGTCCAGCGGCTCCGTGATCCCGAGTCGATTCTTGCTGAGCATCGCCGCGTGAGCGTGACACACCAATTCGCGCGCGCCCTGTGATATCGCGATCTTCCGGCCCTTCACGGTCTTGTCTTTGTCGAACTCTTTCCGGAGGCGCAGAAATCCAACCAAGTCCACGTCATCCACGAACGGCGCGACCGACTTCCCATTCATCTTGAGTCCGAGAACATCGTACGGTTCGCCATCCTGCGGGCGATAGGTCACGATTTCCGAGTGAGCGAGGAACACGACATGCATCTTGCGGTGAATCTGGAGATACTGGCAGCCCCCGCGCACCTGACCCATCCGGTCGGCCAGGACGCGAAAACCGGCGCCGTAGCCGCCATAGGCCTGATTGAGGCTTTCGGTCTCTGCGTCCTCCACGATCTCAGCCTCCGTGATCGCGTCGAGCTTCGTGATCGTATCAATCACCAGCGTCGTACGGTCGTGATCCTCACGAGCGAGACGGCGCAGCCATGTCATCACGTCATCATGCGACGCCAACAGCGGCGTTACCAACGCGTCCGGCACGCTTTCAATTGCCTGCGTCCCATCCTCGGTGCGGAGGAACACAGACTTGGGGAACAGGGCCCCAAGGCTCGTCTTGCCGCGCCCGGTTTTCCCTGCCAGCGTAATAGCTGTGCCACGATCAACACGCGCTTTGGCCGGCGTCACGAGTCCCTTCACTGTCGCCCCCTTTCGTTTTCGGGTGTACAGACAACGTACCATACACGCGCCACCACCGCAAGAGGGCAGGAAGTAATTTGCATCACGGCCCGAAACCGCTTACCTTCCACGGCACCCATCGAAGACGCGAAAGAAAGGCAAGGGCAAGATGGAGAAACAACTCGTTGGGGTGACACTGCGAATACCGCGGCCATGGCTGACGCATCTGAAAGAAGTGGCGGCACGCAAGGATCGGAGCGTGGCCGCGCAGGCGCGGCGATGGATCAAGCTCCATTTGGAAATCGAGACTGGCACGAAGCTCACGGAGGTGGATGCATGAGCCTCGGCATCACTTGGAGCAAAGACCAGGAGCGCCTGTTCGCCTCTCTGGCGCCCTTCCTGGCCGGACCCCCTGGCGTACACCGGGTATCGGGATGCGCCGGCACGGGCAAGACGACTGCGATCGCCGACTGGGCTGCACGCTGCGGCCGCGAGGTCCTCACCCTCGCGCCGACCAACCGCGCCGTCCAGATTCTGGCGTCGAAAGGCATTGCCGCGATGACGGTCCACGCGGCGATATACCACCCGAAAACCGACAGTCTCGCCGAGTTGCTGAAAACCACGAACGAAGCGATGGCGCGCGCCGAGCCGGACTCTGTGATCTGGGCGCGTCTCTATGCACAGCAGGCCGCGACGAAGGAGAGAATCGCCGCAGCCAAGCGCACGGGCGGCACAGGTGGCATCGTCAGATTCACAAGCCCCGTGCCAGACAACGCGACAGCCGAGGCTGAGGTGGTCATCATTGATGAAGCCTCGATGGTCGACCAACGCCTCTTGGAGCACACCCGCGTATACGCTGGGGAGCACACGGCACGCGGGGACGCGCACATCGTCATGATCGGTGACGTGCACCAGCTTCCGCCCGTCGGCCCCCACCCTTCCGCATTCGACCGATACGACGTCGAACTCACGGAGATCATGCGGGCGGACGACCAGCTGCTACCGCTGGTGCGCGAGATGTACCTGGCGTTCAGCAATCCGGCAAAGGCCATGATTGCCAACATCCTGACATCCACTCGTTCCGCCGCCGTGACTCGCGTGCCCATCAGGTCCACCGCCGGCGCGCAGGTATTTGCCGAATCCGACGTGATCCTCTGCTATGCCCATCAGTCCGTCCACGTGCTAAACGCCTGGAAGCGGAGAGTCCTCGGCATCAGCGGCCCGCCCCAAGTCGGCGAACCCATCATATCATTCACCCGGTCGACGAAACACGACTACCGCAAAAACGAGCTGTTCGTCATTCGAGCGATCGCCGACACGCCTGACCTACGCGACTGGATAATGACACTCGAGGCTCAGGCAGGCGGAAGGACAATTTCAGTCCCGGTCGCCAAATCCAGGTTCTCGCTCGTCGACGACTTGCTGACGAGGGCCAGCCAAGGGTCGGTTCCATCCGGCGACTGGTCAGCACTGAAACACATGGCGCGTGGCCGTAGCTGGGGCTTCGCATACGCGATCAACACGCATTCCGCGCAGGGCGGCGAATGGGACACCGTGGCGATCGCGGACGACTCGGCATGGATGGACCACAGGGAACAGTCGGGCGCCCGCAACTCCTTCCTTTACACATCATCCACGCGAGCGCGCTCCCGGGTGGTATACGCAAAATTGTTCGCGAAGGCCCGCACAGCGTTGCTGGAGAACGCGATCCAGCCAGACCTGTTCAGCGAGGCCGCACCCGTCCACGGCGTCACCGAACCCGAGGTTCACGGCGACATCATCACGGGCACCAACGGGCGGCCGATGTTCGGCGCGCGGACACGCGACCCGAACGACTGGCCGGAGCGCGTTGAGGGGCCGGTCAAGGTCCACGGTGCGCAGTACGAATCCATGGCCCTCGCCACGGAACGACGGCGGCAGCCGAACGGTATCATCGCCGATTTGCCGATGATCTCAGCGGACCGGCGGTGGGCGGCATACGAACTCGGACCTCCGGTCGCCGGAGCGTGAAACGAACACAGCAGGAGGTTGTCGACGCCTATCCGGGCCACCTGAAAAAGGTTGGCAACGAGTGGACCGGGCCATGTCCTGTCTGCGGCGGGACGGATCGGTTTTTCGTCAAGCCGAACGGCACGTTCCACTGCCGCCAGAACCTCGGCGACAAGGCACACTGGAAGACCCTCGCGACTGTTCTCGGATTCGCACGCGACCGCAGGCCGATCAAAACCGGCTGGGCGGATATCAAGGTCACACGGGCGCTAAAGCAGGCATCGGGCGCACGCATCGACATGGATCTGGCCGACGCTGCCGAGGCAACCGCCAGCGATACCCCCACCGCGATTGCCAAGACACGAAAGAACGCCGACGCGATCATGACGCACACACGCCTGACATTGGAATCCGCAGAGGCACACGGCAGGAAGCCGCTCGTGTCGCTGGACCCGGACGGCCTCGCGGCAGCCCTGGCCCACGTGGGAATCAGGGTACGCCGCAACGTCCGCGGGAGCCTCGAGGAATTCCGTGAGGAGAACGACGAGAAATGGACCGAAATCCAGCGGTACGACGTTTCCCACTGGCGCACGAAACGGATCCCGCAGGCCTGCGTCTGCCAGAAGCCGAAGGCCAATGATTTCATCGTTGTCCCCGCCGTATTCGGACGCGACAATTTCCGGGACTACCTGCTCGCCGTCCTGAAGGAGCGGTCGGTGGATCCATTTCGGGACTACCTCGCCGAACTCCCCGACTGGGACAAGACGCCACGGATCGACCACTGGCTCGGCGACTGCTTCGACGTCGCGAACAGCGACTTGACTCGTTGGGCCTCGCGCTACGTGTTCCTCGGCTCGATCACCCGGACATTCCGGCCAGGCGCCAAACTCGACGAGACGCCCGTGCTGATCGGCCCGAAGGGCTGCGGCAAGTCTACCGCGGTACGCCGATGGCTTCCGGACGACGAATGGTTCGGCGATGCCGTGACCTTCCGGCAATCGACCAAGGAGCAGGCCGAGGCCATGCAGGGCAAGGTCATCGTGGAAATCGCAGAAATGTCTGGATCGACGCGCGCCGAGGTCGAGGCGCTCAAGGCATTCATGACCCGCACGAAAGAGCAGGTTCGCCTCGCCTACGGGCGCCAGGTCCACCGTCAGCCGCGCATGTGCATCTTCATCGGTACCGCAAACCCGGGCACCCCGATCCCGGACGACGACGCAGCCTCGCGGCGGTTCGTCACCGTCACCGTCGCCATCGGACAGGACGGCGTAGCCGGCCTCAGGTCGTACCAGGACCGCAACCGCGACCAATGCTGGGCGGAGGCCCTGAAACGGTTCGGGAGCGGCGAGGAGGCCCGGCTGCCGGAACATCTATTCCCGCAGCAGCACGCCACGAACGACCTCTTCCGGAACCGGGACCCGCTATTCGAGGAAGCCGTCGAAGATTCGGTGGGCATCGTCGGAAATGAGGGGCCGTTCACGATGGCCGACATGGTCGACCAAATGCTGAAGCTGTCTCCCGGCATCATCGACAAACGGCGCGACAGCAAGCGCCTCGGCGTCGCACTCCGGAGGCTCGGCTACGAATCCAGGCTCCGCCGCTGGCCCGAGTGGGGCGGCAAACGCAAGCGCGCCTGGTGCAAGGAAGCGAAATGACCGAGGTCGAGATCTGCCGCACCTGCCACCGCCCGATCCGGCGCCAACTGTCCGGCAAGTTGATAATGCGGAAGTGTCCCGCCTCAACCGACTTCCCCCTGCGAATCGTCGCCTGCACCCCGAAGCCGATGAGAAAACGCCATAATGGTCATGGCTGAGGCTGTGAAAGCTAGGCCGGGGAGTTGAGGAACGTTGGGGGAACGGGGACCACCGAACGTCAAAGACAGGAGCTTTCGCTCAGACAGAAACCCAAAAGGAGGCACACCGCATGACGACGCCCCGCTGTGATAGCTGCATCTACTTCACACGTCAGGACGGCTACGGGGGTGGCAACTGCCGCCGCTACCCCGCCCAAGGTGCTCCATATCACCAACGCCAACGGCGTGTCGGACTATATCAACGAGCGCCCATACGTTGACGAGGCCGACTGGTGCGGCGAGCACAGAAAAGTTAGGCAGAACTAATTTTCGGCGACCTCTTGCGAACATGATTACATATTGATTACCTTCAATGTGTAGGAATTGACCCCCTCACAGGAGACTCGCAATGACCACCGAGCCCACTTTCCCTCACTGTCCCACCGCGCAAAAAGCCGCCAAGGCTTCGCAGGACTTCCAACTGGCGCTTGACCTCGACGCCCCCGCCCCCGCCGTCACCGTCCGCACCGTGGACTACTCCGACGCGCTCCCCCACTTCGACGCGATCCGCCGCGCCGATTCCTTCACCCTGTAGGAGGGCGCCACCCATGACCCGCGCCGCCGCCCGCCCGGACGTGACGCACTTCCGCGATGCCTGTGAAGATCACACACCGCATCGCCGCGTCGTACCGATGACGAACAACGGCCCGCTCAACTGGCCAAGAGTCCGCGACCTGCCCCTCGGTCACCAAGAGCCCTTCACCGAATGGCTCGCCGACCAAGGCCACACCCGGCCATGGCTCGAAGGTGAGCTCCCGCAGGACCAGGACGGCTACTACGACTTCGACTACCGGCGCTGGCTGGCGACGGAGAACGCAACGTCGTGAACGAGCAGCACCCTCACACACAGGAGATTGCCACAATGACCACGGAGCAGACAACCGCTCTGAGAGAGAGCATCGAAGAGGCCCTCGCCGACCTGTCGTTCGCGCTGGACGATGCCCACGACGAGAGAGAGGGCCGCTACTACGCCACGGCGGCGAGGAAGACCCTCAACACCGCCCTGAAGCAGCTCGAGGCCGTACTGGCGGCCCCCACCCCATGCCAATGCCGCCGGTGCCGCGGCTCACACGGGCCGACGGGGTCCACGGCGCCGGGGAGCTATGGCGGCCGCAGGATCTCGAAGATCCCCGGAGGCATCCCGATGAACGCCAACGAGAGGAATCCCACATGCTGACCTTCACCCCACACCGGCAACTCATCAAGCACGACGCCACGAAGGGCCAGTACGGCGACTGCTTCCGCACTTGCATCGCGTCCCTGATGGGGCTTCACCCATCGCTCGTTCCTCACTGGTTCGACATCCCAAAAGACGCGGCAACCCCGTGGGACGAGGTGCGGGCATGGCTTCGAGAGCAAGGCTTCAACCTCTTCATCACAGGGATAATCAGTGAGAATCAGGCCGACGGCGGCCTCACAAAGCAAGACGTGCTGGACTGGCTGGCCGAGGAAAACCCTGGCGTATTCGTAATCCTTGGCGGCAAGTCTCCGAAAGGTGCGGATCACAGCGTGATTACTGTGGATGGGAAGATCGTGCACGACCCGGCGGGCCACGACCCGCCCGGCGATGCAATCACAGGACCAGCCAGCAACGGCTGGTGGTGGATCAAGATCCTCACGCCTGTTGTCACCATGGAGACCGCCGAATGAAGACGCCAACCCCCAACGGATACCGCTGGATCCCGCCGAAAGGCTACCAGCACCGAACAGACGACGACGCAATGGTGGCCGCTCTCGAGGACCTCCGGAGAGCACTGGGAGCCCCCAGCGACTTCACGGGCCGATTCCCGGGAGCACGGGGATGGAGGCGGGTCGCCGTATGACGGTCCTCCGGAGAGCGCGCATCAACGAGCCGATGGAATGCCGTCACTGTGGCCGGTGGATGGTGTCGAGGAGGGGAGAGGCGACGTGCTCCGAGCAGTGCAGGACTGACCGGCGGCGGCAGCAGGTACGAGAGGGCGTCCGCCGGCACCGAGAGCGGACGACTGGAGACACCGAATGACAAACGCACCACCGGGAGGAAACAGTCACCGGCGATGGACAGGAATCGCCGGAGACCGCGCGAACGCATGCCCCACGTGCGGCAAGGCTCGCTACATCGACGTGCGGAGGCCGAACGAAATTCGGTGCATCGGGCAGGACCGCGGATGGTGCGATGGGTCGCAGAAGCCAATACGGCCCGGAGCCGCCAGGGACACCGAGCCGTATCAGTCGGCGGCAAAGCCGAACGCTCCCTCACAAGGAGATGCATTGAAGGTAACGCGAGCCTCCGGAGAGGCCAAGCCCCGGCGGCGATCCCTCTTCGAGCGGATCATAGCCCACGCCAAGGCCGGGACAGCGATGCGGTTGGATTCCGACGACGTGAAGCGGCTGGCCTCAATGCCGACCATCGAGGGCAGGGCGAGACGACACAGCCGGGTCCTCGATGACACGCCCGCTCCGGAAGGCGAAGACCCGACGGACTGGGTCGACGGCGGCAAGTGGGCGCTGAAAGGCCGGAGCTACTGAAAATGTCGCACGAGCCTAGAATATGCCCGATCTGCAAGCTGGAGATAGAAACCACTCACTCCACACAGAAGTATCACGCTGGGAGATGTCAGCGTCAGGGGTACAGGCAGGGCGCGAGGCAGCGCGAGGAACGCAGACGCAGCCAGAACTACAGGGAGCCAGCCTATCGCCGCATCCAAGCCGAGAACAGGCGGTTAGCGGTGGAGTGGAGGCGGCGTAACCCGGCGCTCGCGTCCATGATGGACAGGGAGCGCCATGCACGAGGGCTAAGGCCCCCAAAATGGGCGCGAGTGTGAACACCGGGCCGCTGCGCGGCATCGTGATCCACCTGATCCGGCGCGAGTGGCTCACTAGCCAATGGGTGGGCGGCCAGTTCGTGAAAGTGCCCTACGGCGCCCCCTGGGACAGCCTTTCCCGGACGGTGGGATTCAATCTATGGGGGCGCCGGGCGAAAATCAGAGAGGAACACGGGCTGTCGCTCACCGCCTGTCTGTGGTGCTTTCGCGAGAAGGACAACCGAAGATACGCGTTCCACCCGGAGTGCAAGGCGATGAAGGACATCTTTGCTCTCGGGGCGCATCTGCCCGGGCCAGTTCTCGCAGTGTGCGCGAAGTGCGGCACCGGCGATACCTGCCCAGTCCCCGACGACCGCCCGGCATACAGCCGGACATACAGCCGGCACCCTGGCCGCGGGTTCGACCTCGACCACCGGGTAGCGATCTCGATTGCCGTCGAGGTTGCAGGCCGTGACGGCTGGATTCGTGCCCTGATGCCGGGCAACCTCCAATGGCTTTGCTCGGACTGTCACAAGTCTAAGACGGCAGATGATCGCCGCACCCTAGCATCGCTCCGGCGCAACCGTAGCTACTCGCCCCCCCCCCTGCCAAGCCAACAACGGAGCCTGAACCTATGAGCCAGATGAGACAGCTTTGGGATTTTGCACACGCGAAGGATGGTAGCTGGGTGCCAGTTGCTACGGCAAAGGGGTCGCAATGGTGGCGCATCAAGCTGCGGGGCTGGGAGCCGTATCTCGTGGAAGCGGCCAACCGCAGCAAGGCGAAGGCGAGGGCGTACAGGCACTATTGCGACGGATGGACATGGGTGACATTCATGGCTTTTTGTCGGATGGTCGAATCTGTTACCCACGAACCAAGGAAGAGCCTCGATCTATGAGCAAGCGCCCCGCCTTCAGCTGCGATCGCTGCCACCGCCCCGCGACTGGCGACGAGGCAGACAGCCGGCGCATCTGTAACCGGTGCAGGAAAATCCTCAAGGTCGAGATCCCCCTTGAGCACCCGCACCGATGGGGGCTGCACACGACAGCCCTGGAGGGCCCGCTGCTCCGGAGGACCACGAACGCAGGGATGGTCCTGGGGATTGCCTGGGCGCCCAACTGCTGGACCACGCCGATGCCGCAACCGAAGGGCAAGGAGTGGCCCCATGGCCTCCAGATCGGGGCCGTCACCCTCCAATGCCCGAACGGACGCCTGCACGACTGGCCACCGAGAGCATTAGGGGGAGCCTCAGGCCCTGCGTTCCGAGACGGCAAGCCGATGCTCTACGGCATCCACCCGCTGTTGCACGACGAAGCCGGGCCCGGCGACCATTGCTGGTACGTCGCGTACCGCAGCGTTGCCGCAGCCGTGGCGGCCGCGGATGAATGGGCCGACGCCTACGCTGACGGCTGGTCGAACGCCGAGAAGCAGCTGGCGCTATTCTGATGGCCATGACCCGCACCGCATACGACGCCTTCCTGAACTGGGTCCGGACGAGTGCCGTCACCGAAATCCGCACCACGTGCGAGAGCACCGAAGACTGCCCCGTAGTCACGAGCCATAAGGACCTCGGCATCCTGCGCACGGTCGCGAGGATCGCGTTTGCGGCTGGATGGGCTGCGGCCAGAAAGAGAGAGAACACGCCATGACCGAGACAAAACGCAAACCGAGCATCAAGCTCACCCGCAACCTGGTAGAGGCAATAATCCTGGCCGGGTACGAAATCGGTATCGAGTCGGCAGAGGCGATGATCAGCCGTGGATGGGCCGGTATCGGGCAGATCAAGGCGGAGCGCGACGAGGAGATCCGCGTGATCGTCGATAGGGTCATGAAGGGACTGGAGCCGCTTTACTAGCACCCGACCTCTCCATAGGCCAAGGGACCAGGGCGAAGGCAGGCTGTTCCGGGAGCTATCGGCACAGCCTCACGAGTAGGCTGGGAGGGACCGGGCGCGCTGCCGGCGCGAAGGGAAGCCCGGCAGGCCTCGATCACACGCGTTCGCTTTTCGGGAAAGCGGTTGGGTTCGGGCCGGGTTTCCGGGCTCTGTCGGCGAGCCTCCCGGCAGCCCTGTGGATCTTCGGTCTTTCTACGGTGGATGCGACTTGGATGTGCCACGTGAAACGCCCGATCCCGTAAGTCCTTATGTAGCAACAACTTACGGGATCGCACTGTATAGGTACATGGCCTGCCCATTGACCCCACAGCATGAAACCGTTAGACTTCATGTATGGGAAAGGGGATGCGCTCCCTACGGGCAGAGCGAACAGCCCCCGCCGAAATGGACTACCAAGACCAAGTACGGGATTCCGGGCGAGACTTTCCACGACGAACCAACCACCCACCCAAGGAGGAAAGCAATGAAGAACACAAAACAGGTCACGGTCACCCTGTCCCGCCGGATGGCGGATCACATCGAATGGGTTGCCGCCGAGAATGGCGATTCGGTCAGCGGAACGATTCGGGTCGCGCTTGCGCGGTCGATGAACGAGCGAGACACGCGGTACTGGATCCCCGACACCTACAGCAAGACGCCGAGCAGCACCAACTAGGCCACCCCCTCACAAGGAGCTTGAACAATGGCCAAGGATTACTACCAGGAGTTCGCCCGCAAGATTATCGCACTCATCCGCGCAGGGACCGCGCCCTGGATGAAGCCCTGGGCGCCCGGCGAGCAGGTCACCCCGATGAACGTTGACACCGCCAACGCATACCGCGGCGGCAACAGCCTACACCTGGCGGCTGTGCAGCAGGAGCAGGGCTTCGGAGACGTCCGGTGGGGCACCTACCGCCAGATCCAGAAGCGCGGCGGTCAGGTCCTCAAGGGACAGCGCGGAACCCGCATCCTGAGTTTCCAGGACAAGAAGCGCATCCCGGTGCGCGACAAGTTCGGCCGGAAGGTCACCGACGCGAACGGCAAGCAGGTCTACCGCTACGAGAAGCTGAAAGCCCCGTTCATGCGGCAGTACAGCGTCTTCAACGCCGAGCAGGCCGACGGGTTGGACCCCATCGAGAACGCGACACCGCCGGCGCTGTGGGAGGTGCACAGGGACACCGAGGCGCTCATAGAGGCTGTGGGCGTCCCCGTCCGACACGTCGCCGGAGACATCGCTTACTACCACCTCAAGCGCGACGAGATCGTTTTGCCCGAGCGTGAACAGTTCCCGAACGCGACCCACTACTACCAGACCGCGCTTCACGAGCTCGGACACTCGACGGGCCACCCCGACCGGATGGACCGGGAGACGCTGACCAAGGGCATCGAGGAAGGCTTCGGATCCCAGACCTACGCGAGGGAGGAACTCCGGGCGGAGCTCGCAGCAATGATGACGGGCGAGCAGGTCGGGATTGGACACGACCCGGCCCGAGGCGCCGCGTACGTCGAAGGATGGATTCAGGCGCTCGAGGAAGACCCGCGAGAGATCACGCGGGCGGCCGCCGACGCGCAGAAGATCACGACCTACATTCTGGCCAGGAGAGAGGCCAACTAGCGAGGCTGGCACCATAGTCGGGGGTGAGAGAGAGCCGGGCAACGGGAGAAGTTCAGACCCCCCGTTGCCCGGCCCTTTTTTTGTGCCCACTATCGCGACCCGACACATTTCCCGCCACCCCCTTGACCACAGCCGACGACGATGAACGCCTCCCCGTCACGCTATACATTATTTGATTACGGGAAACGTAAAGCATACCTTACAAAATGTACGGTATACCTTACAGAATAGCCCCGGTTGTCGCCCGACCACAAGATCCCGGCTCGCCTGGCACACCATGTCACGCGATTTGCTTAAGTACACCGTTGTTCCTGCGCGACGCGCGCGTAGCACACACCCACTCCTATTACCCATATACCCAATTTGTCAAGTACTTTGTCAGTGTACGTTAAGGGATGGTGTGACATGCCGTGACAGGTGTGACAAATCCTCGAAAAATCCGTAAATCAGCCGTTCATCCATTACATGAACCCCTGAACACAGCACTCGACACATCAAAAACACACCCCCCTCTTGCGCTGCCAGGCAAGGAAACGGTGTATTATTCCCCAGCCAAGAGGCCGACCGCAACCGATGAAGAACGATTCCTCAGCTACTTGACCCCGCTCAACTGATCCCGTATCCTTTGATGATCCACGATGAGCCCTTTTAAAGACCGGACCCATTTTCCCATGACCGACACTCCACACGCCCCGACCAAGGCCGAGCGGATCGACCGACGTAGGGTACGCGTCGCGTTCCTGACGGGTGGAGGGGCAACCATCGACCAGACGGCGAAAGAGCTCGGCTGCTCCACAGCGACCGTGAAGCGTGATCTAGCCGCCATCCGTGAGGTCAAGGGTCTCGCCGACGACGACACGCCATTCTTGATCCGTCAGGGCTTCAGGACGGCGCTCGAGACGCTGGAGCGGCTATCTCGGGATGAGCACCCGGGGGTCGCCTCTTCGGCCGCAGGGAAGTTGTCACTGGCGGCGCTGAGGTACGCGAAGGTGACGGGTCTGGCGAGTCCGGAGAAGCACGAGGTGACGGGCGGGTTGGCGGATCGGATCGTTGCGCTGGGGGAGAAGCTGGAGGGTGGCGGTGGATAGGCCAGACCGCGTCAAGGCTGAGCCAGACTGGTTCTTCCGTGTCCTCGTCATCTTGACGGTGATTCTGCTGGTCGCGTGCGTGACCCGGTCGTGGTGGTCGGCGGGCGGTTGTTGATGTTGGCCCCGGGAAAGCGTCGCTGCAAGCTATGCCGTGAAAGCAAATGGTGTGCTCAATCGGACGTGGTGTGTGGCGAATGCAGGGGAAGGCAAATGGACAGGGCTAGAGGCATCTCTTCACCGTCGAGACGATCTCAATGACACACGGATGGTTCACGAAGGTCGAGGTCGGGACTCGTTTCCGGGACGAAGACGGGACATGGAACCCCCGACCAATCATGCGCTACCCATGGCAACACTGGATTTGGTGGCAGGCGATCCCACTGTGGAACCTGTGGGGGAGACTATCGGCCCATGTCAAGATCTGGAATCCGGCCAACCCATCGAAGCGATTCCAGACCCGCGGTTGGGTATGGATGCTGTTCAGTAAGGCCATCATGCGGCGATTCAGAGCCCAATCAGGCTGAGCTAGCAGCCGGCCTTGTCCATCGGAACACCGTCGTCACCTTCAGCAGCGGATTGGGTTCGGGCCGGGTTTCCGGGCTCTGTCGGCGAGCCTCCGGCAGCCCTGTGGATCTTCGGTCTTTCTACGGTGGATGCGGCTGGATGTGCCACGTGAAACGCCCGATCCCGTAAGTCCTTATGTAGCAACAACTTACGGGATCGCACTGTATAGGTACATGGCCTGCCCATTGACTTCCATGCACCAAACCGCGATATTCAATGTATGAATAAAATACACCTGACAGACAAAGCAGTAACCCGGAGTCGATGCGGAATCGACTATCCGACAATGGGTGGCCCGTTTCTCTCAGACGTCAACGTGCAAGCGTTGCCGCCAGTTGATCGACTCTGACATGGACGCCAAGGCTGCCCGTATCGCAGCCATTCTGAAAGGGGTGGTGGCATGACCGCCCAACGCAACGAACCTCACAAGGGAAGACCATCCAATGAAGACACGCCACTACCTCGCACTCCTCGCACTGATCCCGGCCGGAGCAGGTGCCGGGTGGATCATCGCGGTTCACGTCATGATCCCCTTGGCCATGTACTGGGGACGGGTGGTGTTCTCATGACCGGCCGATACTTCATCGTCGCCATAGTCATTGCAACCGTACTTATCATGACGAGCGGTTGCAAAGTGACGCCACTTCCTAAGCCTGGCCACGCCCACAGAGTGATAGACGGGATCGAGTGTTGCCCTATGGGTTATAGCAACCCGTCATGCAAAAGCCTGACCACCGAGGAGAACTAAAGATGAAGACGATTACCCCAGGGTGGAGCCGGAACCAGTGGAACCCGTGCTTCGACGCACAGCGCAGCGACCCCGCAGCAGTTCGGCGCAACGCGCTACCTGATCCCGCCATCGCTGACAGGTTCCGCCGCTCCCGAGATAGAATCGTTGCCGAGAGACGGGCACGGTTGCAAAAGAGACTGGACGAACTCAGAGGCTAGACCGGACACCGACAGCACAGAGCCCCCGGAGCCCCTGGCCATGGTCCGCTACTCCGATGAAGCCCCGAAGAGGTCATGACAGGGGCTATGGCACCACGCCGGGGAGTTGAGGACGTTGGGGGAACGAGGACCACCATAAGTCAAAGACAGGTCCTTGACAGGCCCAAGCCAACCAACGTCAACGGCAAAACCGAGTTACCCACAGTCAAACTGCCGACCGTGGATAACTCAACGTCAAAGACAGGGCCTTCACAGGCCCAAGCCAACCAACGTCAACGGCAAAACCGAGTTACCCACAGTCAAACTGCCGACCGTGGATAACTCAACGTCAAAGACAGGGCCTTCACAGGCCCAGGATGGGGGGGGGGTAACCTCAAGGTTTTCAAACGTACCCTCCGGGTCCCTGCTCGCGGAAAATTGAGATTTTTTCGGGGAGAGAGTACGATGTACGGGGTAATCATGCGCATCGACTTATAAGAACAGAGGAGGGCAGTGTGTGGATCAGGACAACTTCAGGCGCCTACATCAACGTCTCGCTGATCGAGCTGTTTGCGATCGTCGATCAAGCGGAAGCGGACGGCAAGTGGTATGTGACGGCGTACACCAATGTCCCCAATGAGGGCGAACCGTTTACCCAATATGAGCTGTACGGTCCCCGGGAGAGCCACGAGGAGGCTCAGGAAGTCCTAGACAAGCTCGTGAAGAGGATCCACGAGGCGCTGTACCCAGCGCGAAAGCTGCGGAAGCAGGCCCAGGAGCGAGCGGGATGAAACAGCTAACGAGTAGCCGGGCGGCGTCCCTTCTGATGGGGGGCGCTGCGGTTGTGTTCGGCGCACGGGGTGAAACTCTGACGGCATACTCGCACACGAGGCTGATATTCCAGCAGTTGGGCCGTGTGATGTCGGGGGAGATCGACCGTCTGATGATCTTCATGCCACCGCGGCACGGGAAGTCGTCGATGGTGACGGCGGCGATTGCCACGTGGCTGTGGTACGAGCCATCGTTGGAAATGGGGATGGCGACGTTTTCCCAGAATCTTTCATCGGACCTGTCGCTGCTGGTGAGGGGTGGATACCGGGCACTCGATGGGAACATCGGGGTGATCGACACGGTGAATCGATGGAAGACGGCGGAGGGCGGGGGGGTGTGGGCCGTGGGGGGTGGGGGGGCGGGGGGTTGGGGGGGCGGGCGAGGGGCGGGGGGGGGGACTGTCTGGTGTTGGACGATGCGCAGAAGCAGGACGACGTGCACAGCGATTTGAAGCGCGAGCGTGCATGGGACTGGTACAGGGGGGTGTTCCGGAACCGACTGCATCCGGGCGGGAAAATGATCCTGATCGGGACGCGCTTCCACGAGGACGACATTTTCGGTCGGATTCTAGAGATCGAGAGGGAATCGGATTCGCCGGAGAGATGGACGGTGCTCCTGATCGACATGGAGTATGAGCCGGAGACGCTAAGGGAGCTGAGGGAGGAGATTCCTTCCGTCGAGGTGGTGGGGCTGGACGAGCGGGAAGAAGGTGAGCGGCTGACGATGTACTCGGACGACGAGATCTCTCGAACCAAGTCCTCGTCCGGGTCGTGGGTTTGGTCAAGCGTGTATCAGCAGCGGCCGACGCCGCACGGCGGCCTGATGCTGAAGACCGAGTGGTTCCAGTACCTTCCGGGGCTCCCGGGCAGGATCACGCGCAGAGTGCGCGCGTGGGACTTGGCGGGGTCGACGAAGGGGACGGCGGACCGGACGGCCGGTGTGCTGTTGGCCGAGTTTCTGAACGATTACGGCGGGACGCAGTGGATCGTGTTGGACATACAGGCTGGCAGGGGGGGGCCCGAAGGAAGGCGGGGGGGGGGGCTAGCGGGGCCGAAAACAGGCGGGGGGGGAACGGCGGGAGCGGATCATGGCGGCCGCAAACGAGGACGGGGCAGAGATCGTGATTGAGCAGGAATATGGCAGGGCCGGCGAGGACATCACGGGCCAGTTGATCGCGGACTGCGCACCACACGTTGCCACGGCGATAAAGCCCACAGGGGCGAAGCCTGTGCGGGCTCAAGGCATATCGGCACAGGCAGAGGCGAAGAACATCTTCCTGCTGTCGGGTGCGCCTTGGGTGACGAAGTTTCTGGACGAGGTGAAGCTGTTCCCGGTGGGGACGCACGATGACCGGGTCGATGCGTTGGCGCATGCGTTCAACTGGATTGCGGCGAATCAGCCTGATGCACCGTGGGAGGTGATGGAGTCACCGGTTGCGGGGCTGATATCGTGAGGGTAGCTTTTCAGGAATGCAGCACCCCCTCACGAAAAGGAGATGTACCGATGGCCCAGCCACGCAAGATTGAAGGCGAATCGTTCACTCTCGAGCTGATTGATAACGGCGACGGCTATAGCGATCACGCCGTCCTGGAAGTGGATGGTCGCAGGTTCAAGATTTCCGTGGTCTTCGACGAGTATGAATACTGGGAAGACATGGCAATCGAGGAAGAGGCTCCCAAATGAGCGAGAACGCTTCCCACTGTAGCCCCGCTTCGAACCCATGCTTGAGCCTAGAAGAACGCGATGCGAGTTGGCTTGACATTGGTAGAACAGTTGCTCGTGCGACCGATTTAGCGACCATGTTGGTCATGGAGGAAAATCCGTCGCCCACGGCGATTCAGGTCTTGGGGCATCTGACGAGAGCCAACTACTGCTTCAACTGCGATCACATCAAGCAATTGGAGCTTGCGAAGAAGAGGGCAGGACTACCGAATGATCCAGTGCCAGAAGTCTTGGCAGACGATCCTGTCACGGTCAAGGCAGAACCCAACAGCAGGCCGCACGAGATCGAGCTGCTCGGCGAATACTCTCACGACTCACGGGGCGGGGAAGTCTTGGCCAACAAGCATCAGCTGCTCAGGCTTGCCACCGCAATCACCGAGCTGGCAGACTCGACGGAGCGGGGACGCGCGGCATACTACGCCGGCGGGAGGGACACCCTGATTGTGAAGATCCCCCACGAGGAAGGCGGCGAGGCCGCCGTGTACTTTTCCCTCGTTGAGGAAAACCCTAAACGCGACGCGTTGGCCGGTTGCGGCTACTTGTAGTCACCAAGGGTTCGGGTGTAGCTTTCAGGTTGCCTTCTAAGTGCTGGGCAGGTAAGGGTCCAGCGTCCCCACGAGGGCACTTGAGGGAGAAAACGTCAGCGTGGTGGCTGACGGCACCTGTGTCGGCTAGACGTAGCGGCAGGTAGTCGCAGCCTGGGTTTTCGTGGGGGCGCTGGGTTCCATCGGGTGACGGTACTTAGGGAGGAAAATCGAGAAGTGGCGCAGATTGGCAGCGCGCTTGCTTTGGGAGCAAGAGGTCACAGGTTCGAGCCCTGTCTTCTCGACTGACGGGGAGTCATCGGCAGCGGGGGGCTGTGCACGGCCTAACGCTGCGCTGCGGCAGCGTTTCGCGAGGCGTCACCGTGGCGCTCCTCATCACATCTTCAAGAATGCGCCGTGGAGGAATAGCACCTCGCCGGGCTCATATTCCGGAGGAGCGGGAGCGTTACCCGCCGGCGCCACTTCGCACCTTGAGTTAGCGGGTTCTCGCGCAGACGGCATCCTTAGCGGGGTGACGGCATCCCTGACGGGGTGCCTCCGACGGCGGGAAGGCATACCCGGGGCTGCCTCAAGGGGGGTCCGCGTGCGGGAGGGTTGATCGCTTCTCAAAGCGTTATCCGTTCGAATCGGGCTCAAGGTGCGGGCCACTTAACCCCGTGTCGCAACGATAGAAGCGCGGAACGGGGGCAGCTCGGCATAGCTTGCAGCGCCAAAGCACCGCGGGACGCTGCGGAAGATGCGGGTGGGAGGCCCGCTGCCGGGCAGGATCGCGACCGCTTGACCCCGTTCCGCTGCCCTCCTGATTGCGGATAGCCGCATCAGCCATTAGACTTGGCACGTCGGGTGCGCGGGATGCACATCCGATCCGGAAAAACCGTGTTGGCGGGATGCCAACCATGAGCGGGATGCTCTGAGGGGCCGGTTTCACCCTTTGAGTCAACACGTTTTTTCGGAGAGTAGCCAATGAGCTATGCCCCAGTATTCGGAAGGATCTTCGCACAGGCGTTGATGGTGCTGCGGAACCAGAACACGGTTCCGATGGCGATCACGAACGTGTCGGGGGAAGCACAGCGCCAAACTGGCGCGAAGGTCGAGTTCCCGGTCGCGCACGGTGCGCTCATCGAGGACCACACGATGGAGACCCCGGTGGACGGCGGGAGCGGCCAGGCGAGCAACCTCACCCTCGACATCAACCGGAATCGTCGGTGGAAGTGGCCGATTTCCGGTCAGGATCTGGCTTCGATGGCGCGGCCCGGTTCGGTGGCGATGGCGGCGATTGCCGACGGCATCGGCGCCCTGTGCGACGACGTGACCGCGTATGTCCTGAAGGAGATCGTGAACGCGGCCTACGAGCGCGTTGGCGTGGCGGGCACGACTCCGTTCGGATCGGACGACCGGACCCCAGCAACGGAGGCGCGCAAGATTCTGGTCAAGGCGAAGACGCCGAAGGATGGCCGGTACCTGATCCTCGACCCGGACGCCTACCAGAACGCCTTGGACATCGACGCGATCAAGTACGCCGACAGGCGCGGCAGCACGGATCCGGGATGGGAAGGCGAAATCGGTCGGATGGTCGGCCTCCGGGTGATGGAGGAGAACCAGATTCCCGAGATCACGACAGGCGCGGGAGGGGTGGCGCTGAACGGTGCGGCCGCAGCGGGTGTCGAGCAGCTGACCGTGGACGGAGCCGGCACGGTGAACGTGGGCGATCCGCTGACCATCGAAGACGACAACTACGTCGCGACGACTGCGAAGGCCGCGGGCGGAACGACGCTCGGAATCGCTCCGGCTCTCCGGCAGAACGTGGCGGACAACCGCCCGGTCACGATTGTGGCGGACCACACGGCGAGCCTCGCGCTCGCGAGGGGCTCGGCCTATTTCGCTTCGAAGCCGATGGCGCAGTCGGTGCCAGGCGTCGAGGGCACGCCGGGCGACGTGTTCAGCCACTTCGACTCGAACAGCGGTCTGGCGCTCGAGATGCAGCCGTTCCGGGTTGCTGGCGGGTGGTACCTCTACACGTCGATCTGGTACGGTGTGTTGATCGCGCGCCAGAACCAGGTCGTTCGCGTGATGGGGTAGAGGCCCCATGCCGCTGAACGTGCCCGGCGAGTCCGGGGTCACACTGGCGGAATTCACGGCATACCTCGGTCGTCGGTTGCAGTCGAAGGCTGCGATCGACGCCGAGGATGCCGAGAAGGAAGCCGCGCTGCGGCAGGCGTGGCGCGACATGGCGGCTCTGGAGTGGAAGGGCTGGCGCACGTCGCCCAGCCAGGAAGGGCCATGGCCCCGGTCACAGGTACCGCGCGCCGACCAGGTATTTGGCGGAGGGTCTTTCGTTCCCTCCGACGAGATTCCGGAACGGGTGAAGTGGGCGCAGATGGAGTGGGCGGCCGCTCTCATCGAGGTTGTCGCCGTGGGTGGCGATGCAGGTGTTCCGGGAGGCGCGCCGGATCTCTCCGCATTCACGTCCGATCTCAAGGGCCTGAAGCGGGTGAAGGCGGGCTCGTTGGAAATCGAGGCGGTGGACTCGCTGGACATCTCCGGAAGCCGGGCAGCTTCGGCGGGTCCGCTGAACGACGGGAAGGTGGGATCGCTGCTGGCCCCATATCTGGCAGCGGGGCCGGATCAATTCAGGCTGGTGGTCTGAATGGGCGTGCTCGACTCGCTGGCTCCGGTTCCCGGCAAGCTGATCGACATCCTCGGGACGGAGATCACGCTGACGAGGACAACCTACGGGCAGTACGATCCAGACACGGGGCAACGGGGGCCGGACAGCGACACGGTCTATCCGATGGTGGCTCAGATCGGGCGCTGGCAGGAAGTGGTGACGGGTCCCGCGGGCGTTCAGCTTGTAGGCGGCCTCAGTGTGAAGGTTCAGCCATTCGACGTAGCACCTCAGAAGGGCGACACGGTCACGCTGGGCGGCAAGGCGACACGGGTCGAGGAGGTACTGCCAGAGTACATCGGAGACGTGGTGGCGCTGTACGAACTGCGGTGCGAGGGGCTCTGAATGGCCATTCACAGGACCGTATCGAGCTTCCGCAGGGCGTTGAATCGTCATGCTGGCAACGTTCAGTCGAACGCGAAAAGCGGATTCCGGCAGACACTTGCCAGGGGTGGCGGAATCATGGTCAGGATCACGCCATTCGACACGGGCTACCTCAAGTCGAACTGGGATCTAGTGCCAGCCGGTCAGCGGCCGAAGGTGGGGAGGTTCGGCAGCTACGCGGAATTGGCGGCACTTCGATTCCTCACGAATCTGGAACCGCCACTGCGGGAGTTCGTGGCGGGCCAGAGTACCGTGTTCGTGATCCAGAAGGCGGTGCAGGCACGGATCCGGCAGGATGCGTTGAAAGCGATACTTGGGGCGGTATATCAAGTGGCGAACGCGACGCCCTACGCGATCCGGATCAACGCTGGGGCGAGCCGACAGGCCCCTGCGGGCATGACGGGACCCGGAAGGGAGTGGATGCGCCAGTTCTGGAGGCGGCAGCGGTTGCTTGCCGAGACGAGATGAACCTTCAAGACCAACGGGACTGTCGCAGACTCGCAACAGCGGCATTGCGTGCGGGCTACGAGGCAGTCGCCGCTGCGCTGCCGGAGGTGCAGTACGAGGGAGAGCCGGCGATCACAGCAGAAGAGGAATGGGTCGCGGTAGACGTGGTCACGGTCCCGGATTCCAGCACTCAGGTCTCACTGACGCGCAACCCGCTGATAACGACCTTCGGGACGCTTGCGATACGGATGTGGTTCCTCAACACCGAGTCGATTGACAACGTACTCAAGAAAGTCGACCCGGTAGCAGCCCATATCTTCAACCATCGGAATCCACCTGGCGAACACGGAAACCGGATAGTCTACAGGACCCCATCAATCGTCCGGGGCGGCATCATCGGAGCACACAGACTCATCACGGTGAGCGTACCGTGGCAATCATGGCGTCAATACGCCGCCTAGAGGAGACGGGAAAAAATGGCAAGCGCAAATCGTGCAGAACTGAACTTCGTCGAGGAAGCTGAATTCGGGGTCAACCCGGGCGGTGAAGGCCAGCTGGTCAGGATGAACTCGACGTCGCTCCAGCTGGAGCCCATTTCGGTGCAGTCCGAAGAACTCAGGAGCGACCGCGGCAGGGCGCGCGGCAAGCGTCTGGCCGGACAGGTGACCGGGGACATCGTGGGCAACTTTTTCCCCGGCGACCCGTCGATGGAGAACCTGCTGAGGATGCTGGCGGGACAGTCGGCGTGGCCGGCGGCGGGGGAGGGTAAAACGGGGGGGGCCATAGCCGGTGGCGGCGTCGTCACGCTGAACGCCCACGGGTTCACGGCGGGCCAGTGGGTGCGCTTGAGCGGGCTCGACGACGAAGCCGCCAACAAGTGGTACCGGATCACGGCGGTGGACGCGAACACGTTCACGCTCGCGAATCCGCCGTCGAACCTCACCGGCTCGCCGGTGTGGAAGGGCAGCTACCTCAAGGGGAACGGCATCGAGGCGAGATCGGCGAGCTTCGAGGTCTGGCTGGATGATGCGCAGGATTCGTTCGAGTATCGCGGCGTCATGATCGGGTCGCTGGCGCTGGATCTCTCGCCGGAGTCGATCATCGTGGGAACTTTCGGCACGCTGGGGTCCACACACAGGCACGGGGAAGCGCGCACGATCAACCCGGGCACCGCATCCACGGTCGCCCCGATCGTTACGGGCGAGGGCGGCGACGTTCAGGGCTACATCGACGACCAGGATACGGGGGTCGTCACCTCGGTCTCGCTGAACATCGACGCAGGCCTGCGCAGGGAGCCCGCGCTGTGGAGCCCTCCGAGGATCGCCCTGGGCACCGTGTCGCTCACGGGAAGCATGGAGATCTTCACCGACGATTTCACGCGGTACGACGACTTCGTGAACGCGACTGCACGGCGGCTCGACGTGATATTCGGGACGGAAGATGACTGGCTCGCGCTGAGCATCTCACAGGCGGACTTCACGGGCGCCACCGTGCTGGTCGAGGGCATCGACACGTCGGCATTGCTGCGGCTGGACTTCGAGGCGAGCGTGAAGGGAACCGAGGGGGTATACGGCTGGACGAAGGGCTAGGAGAGGCACAAAAACGAGTGCCCGGGGGTTCGCCCGCCTCAGCGATTCAAGTCGGCGCCGGACGTGCTGCCGCCGCCGAGCCCCCGCGGCACCAGCACAGGAGGCACAGCATGGAAATCACCCGTTACAGGGACACATCGCCGGACGAAGCACGCTGGCTCACCATCGAAGGTGAGGCCCGCATCAAGGTCTTCCCCTTCTCGAAGCCGTCCGCAGTCGTCGCGCTGAACATCCTCAGGAAGAAGCACGGCAAGAAGATCGGGATGAATTCGGTTGAACAGGTCAAGCGCGACTTCGAGGTGATGGCCCGGTTCGCCGCGGAGCACCTGATCGAGACGTGGGAGGGTTTCACGTGGAACGGCAAGGCATTCCCGTTCACGGTTGACAACGCGATCAAGCTGTTCGACAGGCTCCGCTGGGCCTACAAGGATGTGATCGAGTTCGCACAGGCCGAGCACCGCGAGCTTGCCGAAACGGACGAGGAGGCAGCCGAGGCGTTGGGAAACGACTGACCTTCGCACTCAAGCTGTCGAAGGCGTCGGCGGCGGGCCGAAAGAGTCTCGAAGACCAGACTCCGGAGATTCCCGACGGCTACGACCTTGAGTGGGTAGCGTTTCAGCGGCTAGGGACGTGCAGGCAGTTGGGCATGTCCGTGGGTCCGATTCCATGGACGGCGGTGCATGAGTATGCGCGGAATTGTGGATTGGGTCCGTTGGCCGCCGAGCGGTTCCATCGGGTGATCGAGCACCTGGACGCCGTCTACATGAAGTGGCTGGCGGACGAGCGCGAGAAGAAGCCGCGTTCTGTGGCGAAGAAACCGCATTGGCGGTAGGTTTCTCGCACACCCACCATCCAAAAAGGGATTTCACCAGAATGGCAAAGTGGACAAACGGAAGAATCGAGTCGCGAAACCCGTTGAAGCGCTGGCTGTGGCGGCATCCGCGCATGTTCGCATGGAACCGTGAAGGCACCGACATCACCGGCCCGATGTTATCGCCAGGCGCAGGCATTGTCCGGCTGGCGTTGGCACGATGGGTGCTCCGGTAAGCGGCAACCGCTGTTGCGGCTCCAGAAGAAGGCAGTCGCTCCGGAGGCTTGAGGCGCGACCAAAATGGCCGTAGAGATACTAGCCCTTGGCATCGACTCCAGCCGCGCGCGACGCGGGGCGGACGAGTTTTCGCGCTCGATTGATCAACTGAACGCCCGGCTGCTGCGGTCGGAAGCGCGCGTGGGGGCACTAAGCGCCCGGCTCCAAACCACAGGCACCCAGATGGGTGCCGTGGGGAGGGCAGCAGACCAGTTGAATCCGAGACTCAGGCGAGCAGGCGGAAGCGTTGACTCGATGTGGAAGCGGGTCCTCAGTCTTGAGAACACGCTGCACGACGCGAGGCAGGGCCTTGTCGCGATGACGGCCTTTCTGGCAGCCGCAGCCTTCGTCACGGCCATCTTCAAGGCCATCCAGAGGTTCTCAGAGTTGGAGGCCACGCTGGCACGTGTCACGGGGCTGCTAGGCGCTTCCGAAGGGGCAATCGCCGGATGGGGATCGACGGTCAGCCAGGTAGCGATTCGCACGGGGAGGCCGGTTGGCGACCTGAGAGAGACCTTGGAGCAGCTTGCCGAAGAAGGAACCACGGGCCTGCGGGCGACAGCAATCCTGAGAGAGTCGGCGGTCGCATCGGCGGTGGGAATCGGAGAGGTTGGCGAGATCGCAAGAACGACCGCCATCGCCCTGCGCGAGTATCGGGGTGAGCTCGGTGATGGCGGACAGGTACCGGAGTTGCTGTTCGGAGGCACCGGCGAAAGCCGGTTGGGTCCCGAGGCATTCCGTGAAACCGTCGACAAGCTGCTGCCCTCCGCAGCGGCGGCAAACGTCGAGTTCGAGAGGATGATTTCGCTGATCGTTGCCATGTCGAACAGAGGCGAGACGGCCGCAGGCATCGTAGAAAGGCTCAGGACGGAGTTCGGTCGGCTCGAGAACAGCGCCGATTACGACATCCTGGGTTCGCTCGGGGTCCCTGAAGCGAGCTTCGAAGACACGTTGGACCGCGTGGCGCAACAGTCTTCGGAAATAAGGCAGACGTGGCAAGACACCACAGACACGATCAATATTGAGGCGAAGCAGGCTCTGGAGTCGCTGATTTTCCTGTGGGACAGGTTCATCAAGCGGTCAGAAGGCTTCTTCGGGTTTATCTTCAGGCAGGTAACAAAGGGTGCCGAGAGAGCAGTACTCCGGGATATTGCCGATTTCGACGTTAATGAGGACTCGATTTCGCAGGCCTTGGACGCCTACCAGGAACTCATCAGGCTCCAGACGGAGGCAGCCGGCCTGGTCAACAGAAGTGCCGCGCGGAACGTTTTGTCGAGCCTGTCCGAAGACATCCGGGCGGTGACTGGAGTGGCGCCGGAGGAACTGTTGGCGGCCGGCGAGCAGGCCAGGGCCTACGCGGACGCGCTTCAGCCGACAATCAAGCCCTTGCAGGATGTCAAAGACGGGACGGAAGACCTTCGGGACGTGCTGGTGTCCATCGGTCAGATTCAGGATCCGTTCGGCTCGTTCAGGGAGAACCTGGCCAAGATGGACGCGGACATCACGCGCTTGAACGCCCAGTTCGACCGCGCGGGCGTATTGCTCGGACAGTTGGTGGTGGAAGACGCCGTGGAGGGATACCGCGACATCTTGCAGGCACGGCTCGAGGCGGTCATGGCGTTCGCCGGTGCACTGAATGCCGCAGAGAGGACACAGGCCCAGGGCCGACTTGGCGTCCCGCGGGAGTTCGTGGTCCCCATCCGCAGCGTCGGCTTCAGCAATCAGGCCCGCACGGACGAGGACCGACGCCAGATCGAGGCCCGCAGGGCTGAGCGGAACGCGGCCTATCGCACGGAGATCGCGCAGGCGAAGCGCATCGGTCGACAGGTCGGACAGTCGTTCGCCGACGCCATGCTCTCCGGCGAGGCGGACAGGATCGGTGCAGCGTTGGGCGGGGGCGTGGGGGGCGGTCTCGGCGAACTGGCAGGCGAAAGCATCGCCAGTGACATTACTGGGACCCTGGGCACGGCCGTCGGGGCTGCGGCCGGACCGATCGGCGGCGCATTGGGGAGCGTGCTCGGATCCGCGATCGGCGAACTGATCGGCGGTGACGATCCAGAGAGCAGGCGTTTGGCCGAACTCAGCAAGGCAAACACGAAGGCGCTCCAAGAGATGACGGCAGGACTTCGGAACACACACGAGGTGTTCGCGGGGCTTTCGGGCTCCCTGTTCACCGACGCCCAAGCGGCAGTTGCGCAAGCGCAGCTGGCGAGATCTCGCCCAGGTGCGCGCGAGGGTGGACGCTCCGCGGTCTACAGAGGCACAGGCCTGCCAGGGGCGGTGCTGGAGTCGTCGCTGTTGGCTGCCGGGCGCACAACCGTGGAAATCGAACACCTGTTCAGATCCTTCGGCCTCAGCCTTGCAAATACGGGCGAGAACTTCCGGATCCTGGACAGCGAGGCGCAGCAGCTTGCCGAGGCGCTGAAGCTGTCGCAGCAGGCGTTCTACGAATCGGCGCAAGGCCAACTGTCCGCAGCGGGCCGTATTTCGGGCCTCTTGGACGAGAGCGCAGCCGAACAGGCCAGCAGGCTTGCCGATGCACTGACGGGGCCGGGAGGTATCACGGGCGGACTCAGAGACGCAGTACTGGCCTCCATAGCAGACCAGGACTGGCAGCGCGTGGTGGATCTGCTCGGCGACCAATTCGACCTGAGCCAACTGGGCGATTTGAGTCTCGACGAGTTCCTGAACTACATCGGGCAGATCGAGAGCTTGGGAGACGCGGCGGGCGATGCGGCGGACGAGCTCAGGGCCACGGCGAATACCCTGAACGCACCGAGCGGCTTCCGGGCCGCGCTGCACGAGTATCTGGCCGCGGACCCAGAGAGCTTCAGTACACAGGCAGCCGAACAGGCGCGCCGGGCAAGCGAGTCGGTATCGTCCAGCCGGGGTGACACGTGGAACTTCCAGCCCGGGGCGATCCAGATCGACGGCAGGGACAAGGATGGCGCGGAGTTGCTCGATGAAATTGCGCGCGCGTCTCGAGAACTGGCGGACAGCGGGGGTTATCCGCCCGAAGTCGTATGAGCCTGGCAATCGGCGGAACCACGATCCCGCTTGCGTCGATGAACGAGTCGCAGCCGGTCAGAATCGGCGGCGACTACGCCCGCAACTCGGAGGGCACGCCAGCCGACCAGGGCTACGGGATGAAGCGCGTGTTCCGATGCGTGACGGTATTCATGGACCCCGACGAGTATACAGCGGTCATGGCGAAGCTGGAGCTTCGTTCGGAGCAGCCGCTCACAGGTACGGGGGCACCGTTCGCGATGGGGCGGGTGAAGGTGCTCGGGAATAGCGTGCGGAGCGGTGCTGGTTTCCAGCGGGCGGTGCGGTTCGAGTTGCTGGAGGGGGGCCGCTAGGATGTCCCTCACGATTGGCGGCGTATCGGTTCCTGCTTCGCAGTGCAACGAGACGGGGCGGTGGCATGCGGGCGGCGATCACCAGCGCATGGCAAGCGGGGCATTGGGCAACTCGACACGCGGGACGCTGCGGGTATTCACGGTCGTGACAGAGTTTCTGCAGGACGAGGACTACGTGGCATTGCGGGCGAAGCTGGATCTTCGGACGGAGCAGGTAATCACGGGCGAACTGGTAGACGTGTCAAAGGCGTTCGTGCAGTTTCGCGGGACCAACTACCGGACGGAATACGACGCGGGTGCGGAGATCGTCACGCGGTCGGCGCGGTTCGAGTTGTTGGAGAGTGAGCGGAGGGCGGCATGAGGGCGCTTACTACCGCGCAGAGGGCGATTCTCGGTTCCCGAGACCGCTTGACCTACCTCAAGGTGGTAGCGGGCACGGAGGACCTGAGCGCGTGGCTCGTCGGCGCGACATGGGAGGCACAGTTGGACGCCGGCGCGGGCAAGGCGACAATCCGGCTGAACGCAAAGGACCCGGACGGCAATCACGTCGCCCCCCTGATAGCGTCAATCCTGCACGTCGGGCAGAGGCTCAAGATCAACCTCGCGAACCGGGAGACGCCGGGAATCCCAGCAGACGCCGACTACACCGAGGTCTACGACGGCGAAATCGCAGACGTGAGCTGGCCAGCGGCAGAGGTGACGGTCACCTGCCGCGAGCGGGGAATGGCCAACGCGGCGACACAATGGGTCGAGGACGAGACGGCTTACGGCACGGAAGAAGGGAAGGCACTTCACCTCGTGATGCGGGACGTGCTGGCCGGGTGGCTTCCAGGAAGCAGCTTGGTCGTCAAGGGCGGAGACAGCGAAGCCCCCGGGTTCTTGATCCGGGCCTACAATCAGAAGCAGGAGCCGGTACTACGGGCACTGGAAACGCTCGCCTCGCTCGCAGGCTGGACAGTGCAGCAACGGTGGGACCCGGACACGGAAGCCTTCGCCCTGACGCTCCTGAGGCCCGACAGGGAGGGAACCGTTGCAGACTGGTCGTTCACGATGAACGATTACATCGACATGACCGAAATGAGGACGGGTCTCGACAGGGTCCGGAACGTGGTCGATGTCGAGTGGAGCGACGATGAGGGAACGCACCGGACAACGAGGTCGGACGGAGCCTCGATCGCCAGGATTGGCCGCCGGTGGATGAGGCACGGCGCGACAAGCCAGATCGACACGGAGGAAGAGGCGGTCACGCTTGCCGAGGCGATCCTGTCGGACCTGTCGCTGCCGAACGTTGACGTGACGCTCGAGACGGGACTGTTCTGGCCTGTCGAGTTGAGCGACCTGTTGCAGCTGCCCGCCGACATGCGGCACTGGACCGCCTCGCAGAAGCTGGGCGTGGTCGGGTACCGTCACGAATGGAGCGGACCGAAGGAGGATCGTTCATTCATCCGCATGAGCGGGAAGCCGTCGGCGGGCAAGGCAAAGTGGATCACGGTGGCGGTGCCAGTGCCGGAGCCCGTGGCCGGCGAGATCACCTATAACGGGCCGAAGGTGCAGTCCTTCAGCATCGGGATCGTCAACTATCGCGTGGTAGGACTCCAGAATGTGAAGACCACGGTGCCCGATGCGACGCTGGTATGGCGGCTCGACGACGGCCCATGGCAGGACGGGACAGTCGCCGCGGATGCCTCGGACGCCCCGACACTCGCCCAGGACAGGGTCACGTTCGTGGACACCCCCGAGGGACGAACGTTCCTGATTCTGACAGTCGGATGGGGCACGGGTGCGCATTTCGTCACCTTCGCGTCTCGCACGGGTACAGAAGCTGCCTATGTGTACACGACTCGCGTATCGATTCCGCTCACGGGCGGGGCATCACTTGAGGATGCGAACAGGGTAGTGACCGAGCCCCCTACCGCCGCATCGACGGCGGGGGATCCACCGGGGACGCTTTATCACCAGCTGGAGGAATAGATGAAGGCTACTCTTCGCTCGCCCGCGAGCCTGAACGGCATTCCCATGCTCAACACACTGTCCGCCTATGGGCTGACCCGTGCGCTGGATGCCCTGTTCGGGGATGGGGACGCACTGGACACGCTCGCCATTCGGGCGGGCAACACAGAGCTGGCGGCCACCCTCGATGACGGATTTCCGAAGCTGGGCAACACGGGGGTCCTCTATCAGGCGAGCTTCATTCTGCCGGGCGACAACACGAACCAGGTAGCCGCAGCTTCGTTGAACGTGCACGACGGGTCCGACGTGGTATGGACGACGCAGGCCGAGTCTTTCGTCGTCTCGACCAGTCCGAACCCCGTTCCTTCCCCCATCACGCTTCTTGGCGGCCAGCCCTACGTCTTCCTCTGGGAGCTGGTCGGCAATATTGACACCCGCTTCACAGGCGATGACAGCATGCTCGGATCCGGCATCGAGGCGTTGAGCATCACGAACAGCGGCCAGAACCTCGTGCAAAACATCGCCGGACTCCGTAGCGATTCGTACGGCTCCCCCGAGGTGCAGCTTTGGGGGCCTGATCCGATGAGCGGTTTGCCGCCGGGCCCGGGTGACGAGGAGGGGCCGGGAGCCTACGATCCGGACCGGGTGATCCTGCGCGAGCGCATCACCGACGTGACTCCGACCGTTGCCGCAAACGAGGTGAGTTTCGCCTTTCGGATGCCGGCGCTCACGGACGGAGGACTCTTGGGAAACAGGTACGGGGTGCTTCTCGTCGGGACGACCCGGGTGCTTGGCGTGGAGGATCTCGGCCCGGTCGGTCCCCGGACGGAGGACACCCAGGATTCAACAGCGATCCTGACGCTGACGTCGCCGTCGGGCTAGCCGATGCCCGGATGGCTGGGAGATCGCCGGACCGTCGATCGCTGGATCAAACGTGCGGGCGGCAGTGTTGGACGGGTTGTACGATCCTGGCTGAAGTTCGCGGACGGCTCGATTGGGCTTGTCTATCAGCGGGTCTCGATCCCTATTTATGCTGCTACCGAGCGTGTCGCCACCCTTGTTCGCTGGTCCCTTCGGTCTGTTTCCGTTCCAGTCTACGCCGCGACCGAACGCATTGCAACGGCCATTCGCTGGACGATTCGGCCGACTCTCGGTCCCGTCTACGCGACTACGGAGCGGGTGGCGACACTCGTTCGCTGGGTGATCCTTCCGCTGACCCGTCCCGTCTACGCGGCGACGGAGCGCATTGCCACCATGGTTGCCTGGGCCATCCCTCCTCTCGCCGCCCCGGTCTATGCGGCAAGCGAGCGTGTGGCGGGAATCGTTCGGTGGACTATTGCCGTTCCCATGCTGGAGGTTCCGGTATTTTCCGTCATCGGCCGGACTTCATCCGCGGTGATTTCGGTGTCCTCGGGCGGGGGCAAGCGGCCTGACGGCTATCAGGTCTGGTACGGAACGGATCCGGACCCCGTGGCCAATCGTGTCAGCCGTCGTTTCTACAAAGGCTTCGGGCCGCACCAGGAATCCCTCGGTGGGAGGTTCGCGGGCAGCTCCATCTGGTATTTCGTCGCCCGTGCAGTGCGTGGACCCGACATCATCAACCCTACCGAAGTGGGGCCGTGGACGGTGATCCTGCGGGTGAAAATCGGAGACGAGCCGCCGATCTGGATTGCGATTCCGAACCAACTCGCGAACCTCGGCGCCGATGATACGGTGCTGAACATCTATGACAAGGTAGCCGACTCGAACAACGAGGACTCGACGCTGACGATCGTTCCTTGGTCCGACGATACCGACGTGGTTGTTCCCTCCATCTCGGGTGGGATCCTGACCCTCGACTGGGGCGCAGTCGCGGGTTCGGCGACGGTCACGCTGACGGCCACGGACCCGGACGGCAACGAAGGCAAGGGAACCGTGCTGTGCATCCTGAACGACCCGTGCGCGGGGCTGGCCGTGTCGCTCGACGGCGAGATCGAGGACGAGCCGGAGATTCCGATTATACCAGGCGATGCCAAACGGTCGTGGTCTGTACAGCCGGCAGTTTTTCGTGGAAACCGCGTGGTCTTGCAGTCTCCGAATCGCATACGAATGCCTGATGGTCTGGTTGCGCGAGATGGCGGCGGGTATCTGTTTGGTATACGCCTGGAAAAACAAGGCACAAATTGGCGATTCAGCCTCGATGTGGACCAGACCGCAGACGGCCCAACACGCGCAGATCTTGTGACTGATTGGGAAACAAGATCGGATGCCCTGCAACTTAATGCTTCCGGACGTACTTTGTCTCTTCCCGGTCCAAACAGTGGCTCATGGGCTGTGAGGGATGTGATGGAACCTTATATCGTAATTGCCACCGATTCCGCTTTGAATAACCGCATACAAGCTTTTGTAGAATATGTGGATGGTCTATCAGTCAATAATTTGAATATTACGGCGACTTTCTACTGGTTCGGGAAGCCATGATCGAAGATTTCGACCTTATCGGCACTCGCAGGGACATTCGGCTGATGACGGCGGCATCGTCGAATGCGTCGGCGCCGAACCTGTCTGTCAGTCGGGTCCGCGGTGACGCGCGCTTGAGCGCCGCGATCGTCGATCTGACCGACCCCATCGGGAAGGGCGTCCGCGTCACCTTCACGGGCAGCACGCCGACGAACGCCGTTACCGCCGTGTTCGAGATCGTCGCCCGTGTCGTCTGCACTCACGACCCGACGAAGACACGGGAACATCGGGCGCGATTCACGGTGACGAAGAGGGGAACGACGAGTAGCGGTAACAGACCACCGAGACTCTCCGGGTGGTCAACGGCTGCCATGAGCCTCGCAACCGGGGCCAGGGACACCCGAAGCGGCACAGCTTCTGATCCGGACGGCGATGCCGTGACGGTCAATGCATCATCCTCGAACACGGGTGTCGCCACGGTTTCCATTGCCCAGGGGACACTACCCGGTCAGTGGATAGCAACGGTTTCCGGGCTCTCCGCTGGTAGTGCGACGATCACCGTCACTCCGAATGATGGGACCGTGGATGGCACGCCTATAACCTTCACGGTGACCGTGACCGGCGCCCCAGTGCCCTGTCCCGGCACACCCACCGTGGCCATATCGGGATCCGGCTTGATCCGTACGCTCACTGCGAGTCTCACGAACAACCCCTCGGGGACGGTGCTGGATACCCAGTATCGGCTTCAGGGGGCTTCCGGCTGGACGACCGGCTCACAGATCAACGGGTCTGCGGGAGAGAGCTACCAGTACCGTGCCAGAGCACGAAAGACGGGCTGCTCGACCACATACTCGAGCGTGGGGCTGTTTACCTTCGAAGGCTCCACCGATCCGTGTGACGGCCTCACCGTCAGGGTCAGCCTCGATGGCAGCAATACGATCGAGCGTGACCAGGGCGACAGTGCTCTCGAAAGGGGCGTCACGGTGGATCGTCTGTCCTCGAATGCGATAGCGGGTGACCCCACCGTGTCTCGCGACAGCGGAAGCTCGGATATCACAGCCGAGATGAACGACGACGATACCGCGGTTATCATCAGCGTGCCCTCTTCGGGGGTTACCTCTAGGATCACCACTCACTTCATCCTTTCCGTGACGGCGAGATGCAGAACGGACTCCAGTCGCACGGTTCCGGACACCGATCGGTTCACTGTCCATTGCGATCCGCCCGACGATCCGTGTGACCGTGTCGGAAGTCCGTCGAATCTCGATCTGCGTGTGTTGGGCAACCTCGTGGCAGCGGGCAATACCGCTACGCTAAACGCCAGCGCCGATGCGGGTAGCGGATCGGACAGCACGAGGGTGAGCGCCGAGGTCACCAGCGGGGCGGACAAGGTGCGTGTCAGCGGCGCGCAGACGGCCAACGGCGACGACATCGACCTAGACTTCACGTTGACGCCCTTGGCCGAAGGGGCAGCGACAATCAGGGTCACCTTCACGCCTCGAACGGGATCAGCCTCGTGTGCCGCAAGCGCGGTAAGCATGGACATCAACGTGTCCGTGGCGGCCGAACCGAATCCCTGTGAAGGTGCCGGGGTGGACTTGTCCCCGCGCAGTGCGACGGCAGAGCTGCGGTGGACCGCTTCCAGCCCTCCCTCGGTTGCCGAGGTCTATTTCACCATGGCCTCGCGCGGTCCCGCCGTTCTTCAGAACCCGACTGCCCAGGAGAGCGACGCCAACGTTTCCGTGTCGATTCGGCAATCTTTGATGCCGCAGTTGGGAACCCATGTTCTAGTGATCAGTCCCGTAGGGACCCCATCCTCGAACAAGACCGTTCTCGTGACTGTCACCGCCCGGGCCACATGTGGCGGGGAGAACCACCTCCTGGCTGCCAGCGTTTCGGTTTCGGTGGTTGCTCCACCCGCGAACAGTCCTCCGACGATTACGCCTGCGACCATTGGCTCCGCGTCCAGCCGGATAGAGTTCCTCGAGGGGCAGAGACGGACCTACACGCTGGCGATCAACGATCCGGACGGGACCGTGGGCGTTGATGATCTGGGGGTTCGCAACGCCGGCCCGTTCTCCGTGGAGTTCAGCGAGAACGAGTTCATCCCGGGCAGCATCAGTATGGAGGTCACCGCGAACAGCAACGCGGGGAACCGCACTGGGACCTTCTATGTGCGGGTGACCGACGACGAGGGGGCTTACGACGAGCTAGTCTTCTATTGGGAGACGATGGAGCCTCCGAACAATCCGCCGACGTGGCGGGGGCCTGCCTTGCAAGTCGTTCCTGCGCTGGTCGGTGATCCCAACCGTCCGCCGGGAACGCCTGCGACCTACCAGGTGAACTTCGCGAGCTGGTTCAGCGATCCGGGTGATACGCTTACCTACACGGGTCCCAGCTTTACGCTGATTGGCGCGACGTGGCGGTACAGCAGCTCGGGAAGCGTTCTGACTTTCTTGAGGACTCCTGCAGGGGGGAGCAGCATCACGCTCAGCTTTAGCGCCCGCGATACGGCGAACCAGTTGGTCAGCGGCAGAGTGCGCTTCGAGACTGAGTCCGGAGGCTTGCCATGACGCAACAGATTGCAGAGACAAGGGAATCGGACTAGAATCAGAACATGGCCTTCACACCCGGAAACATAGACCTGGGGCGTAACCGCAGCGCGTCAAAGCTCACGCTCGGCGCCGACGGATCGATGGTCGAGGCGGCGCTCCCGGTAACGAACAGAGCGGTCGATCTGGTCGCTGCCCTCGACTTGCAACCGGACGTGAGTTATGTCGTCGAGGTCGTGAACGGTTCCATCGAGATGTTCTGGGGCGCCGCCCCTCCAGGGGACATCGAGTCGTTCAGCGGCAGACCGCTCAACTCGAACGACGAGAACCCAACCAGAGAGGTCAGCTATTCGGACTCGGGTTCAAAGCTCTGGATCTGGGCGAGGAACACGCCAGCACGCCTAGTGGTCACAGAGGCCTAAACGCAAATGGGTCGCATCAGCGGCGGGTACGGGCGAGGCGGCAGCGGTGGAGGGATTCGGCAGGTAGCGAGGCTTCCCGCTCCGAAGAGGGGCCAGCTGGCGTACGTCAAGGCCGACTACCAGGAAGGCGGGCCATACGCGGCGACAGACTTCGATCTGACGATCATCGCCGGGGCGAACGCACTCAACAACAGGATCGGCTACGGGGCGGCAGGCCAGACGGACGGAGCAGCGGGATCGCTGGAGACGCCAGTACCGGGACTCACCGCCCTGGTCTACACAACCGGCAACGGAACCTTCCATCTCAGGTTCGATGGGGAATACACGGCCCTGCTGGGTGGCTTCGACAACCTGTTTCTACGAATCGGCACCGACCAGTATACCCTGGTCAATCGTGGCGACCTATTCCAAAGCGAAACTGACGCCAATCGGCTCGCTGTGGCTGATCGCTGGGCAGCAGGCGAAGAGGTCACGTTCAGGATCTTCACCAACGCAGGCGGCACATCCGGGCTGACCCCCGAGGGGCTCCGCGCAATCGGGGATCCAGGCAGTCCGCGTGGCGGTGACCTGATCCCCCAGGGGTTCTACCACGTCGATGAGGAGTCCAGCGAGTGGGTACACGGCATCGGCGCAGGAGGCGGACTGTCACTCCGCTCGCCTCCGGACGAGTTCAGCCATGCCAACCGCGCCGGAGCAGAGGCCGCTCGAGACGCGGCCATCACGAACGTGGCCGCCACGCTGGCGGAGTTCGACGCGAACCCGAACCTCGCGATCATCCTCACGATCACGGGGACCAACCCGAAAACGACCGTTTGGCAGGTGCGCCGAGGCGGTGACTGGGCCGATGTAACCGGAGCAGTGAGGGGGCCGGGAGGGGCGCCGGGGTCAGCCGGGAACGTCACGGCGGTGGTCGCCGCGGTTGACGGGAACCGACGCCTGACGGTCGCGGTGACCAACTCGGACGGGTCCACGGTAACGAGCGACCCGGCCGTACTGCCCGCGGCGGCGGCTGGCGGCGGCGGTGGGGGCGGAGGCACAGGGCTGCTGTTCTTCGAGATCGGATCCTCGGCCTCACTGACGAACCACGAAGCACTCGCGGCCAATGGCGAGATGCTGATCCGCGCGACCAGCAACTTCACCCACAACGGCAATGCGGTGAAACGCGGCGACGTCTGGTACTACCGTCACCGTGAGGCCAATGGGGTGATCAGTGAGGATTTCCAGCTGGTCATGCGTCCGCCGAGCGGCGTCCGGCTAGCAGTGGTCCCGTCGCCCGCTGCGGTAGACAAGGCGAACCTGCCGGGACAGTGGAACGTCACTCTCTTCTTCCCGGCGAACGCCTATCCGACCGCCACCAAGGCAAAGGTGATCTTCGGGGGCGTGGAGCAAACCGTGGCGCTGGCGCGAGCCATCGGGGAGTCCGGCACCGAGGTTGTGTTCCGGTTCAGCATCACGCCAGCCATGCGGGCGGCACTCGTTGCGCTCGGGGACCACAGCCTGACTTCCCTGGTCGTGGCATTACTGGATGCGGACGACTTGGAGCTTGTGGAGGCGGATGTCGGCATCGGGGTGCTGCCCGGCGCGTCGCACGTTGCCACCGTTGTCTCCAAGGCCGCCGACTACCAGTTGGTGGAGGGGGACCGGGGCAACACGATCCGGTTCACAGGCAACGCGGCACGAAGGGCCACCGTGAGCGTTCTCCGCTCCGGTTGGTGGTGCAGGCTGCTGAACACGACCTCGGCGGACCTGATCTTCGATGTCGGGGTCGCAGGCCGCATAGAGGGCGCGGGCCAGACGGCCACCGTGCCTGAAGACGAGGCGATCACGGTCCAGTACCTCGGGGCATCCACCTGGGCGATCCTCACCAACACGGAGAAGGGGGCGGGGGGGGACGACTCCGGTTCCGGGGCGACCCCACGCGACCTTGAGCTTGTGGCCGATGCGCGCTCCACGGCGGTGGACAGCGGTGCCGTATCGGGCGAAGCCAACCTCGTATTCCCTGCGACGTACACCGAATACCGGAACTGGGAGATCGTGGTCGGTGACGACAACAACACGATCGACACCCTGAGGGGCCGGAACGCATGGCTGGCCGAGCAGCAGGATAGCGACAACATCCGGTTCGGGTTCCTCGACAAAGACGAGGCCGGTTCCCGGCAGTGGCTGACGTGGACCCCGAGCACCCGGACCTGGGACTTCGGCAAGCAGGGCACGGCCGCGAACAACGTGAGGATCAAGGCGGCCCGGCTCTACGACAACGGCGGCGGTGGCAGTGGCGAGCCGGGCGAGATCCCGGACGATAGCATCACGCCCATCAAGGCCATGGCGGATGAGGTAGCCCAGAAACAGGCGTGGCGGGCGCGGTTTGGGTCTGCGCGGATAACAGCCGGGGACACACTCCCGACAGCAACCGAGCGCAGCGTCAATGACTTCCACGTCTTCACGCAGGACGTGGCTGCCGGGCTTGTGTGGAGCAATCTTGCCGACGGCTCCAATCTGACGGCTGCGATGGCAGGAGACGTTGGGCTAGCAACGGCCCGTGGCTGGCTCCGGCTCGGCAACTTCATCAGGGGAAACGACGCGCTCAGGGCGTCCATTGACGCCATTGAGGCGCAGTTAGCCAGCCTGGTAATCCCCGGACCTTCGGTGACGGCTCACAAGCTCGGCAAGGGTGGGCCGCGCGGTGTTCAGGGCGACTGGCTGGTACGGATCCAGAACCCGCCTGCAGGCACCAACCGGCTACGCATCGTCATGCAGGGAGGCGTCGTCCAGGACTGGGCTGCGTATGTTCACGACGACGAGGTTTTGACCGTCGTGACGGTGGACGCCACTACTGCGACGAACATCAGGAACAACGCCGGAGCCAACGGTTACCTGACCGTTCAGGCGCTGTTCAGGCAGGACGCGGGCGCGACGGTGGCGGACCCGGAAGGTATTGGGATTCTGCCGTCGTTCGAGTCGCCAGTGGGCGCGTCCCCTGCCGTGCTGCCGAGGGGGACGCACACCATCGACGTGCTGGTCGTCACCGATGCCGGCACGAACGCTGAGCGCCAGCACTCCCGGCAGGTGCTCGTCTCGCGGCTGGGAGCTGAGAAGCGTTGGATCGTCGAGTCCGGGAACGCCCGGGACCCCAATGTTGAGCGCGACGTGGCGGTCGATCTCACATACGTCCCCGCCACTCGAACGTTGACCTATGCGAAGGTTGGCAGCCAGGGCGATGTCGGTGCCCCCAACATTATCGCCATCGGAGAGTCATAATGGCCCACGAACGCGAGCCACTATACGACCGGCTCTTCGAGCGCATTCCAGACTGGGCTCTCAGTGAAACAGCGTTCGTCGTCTACTGGCTCCTGATCCTATCCGGGCTAGCTGTCGCGACGTTCTTCTCGACGGTGCTTCAGGTTGTCGTACTGGCTGGATTCATCGCTGTAGTCGTATGGGGTTTCTGGTCGGTACTGACTTTCTGGAGGCACACATGAGCGCCGCCCAAACCAAGGTCATCAGCCTAGTTGAAGCACTGACGCCACGCGCTTCCCGCGTCGCCGAGCTCGTAGCCTCTCGCATCCCCGACCCCGGCCTCTGGGGCGGCTACCGGGCCAGTCAGGGCCTGATAGGCGAACTGCGGTTCTCGACCCTGCTGACATTCCACCGCCCCGGCCAGCCCCATGCCGTCCTCGTCTTCCGCAACCCCCGCATGGCTGGCATCCGGCAGATCGACTGGGGCGAGGCGGTAGTCCTCGAAGAGAACATCTCGCAGCGGTTCGCATCGTCGATCTTGCTCAACGAGCCGGTCGGGTACCGCAAGCAATTGAGCCACACGTTCTCCAAGACCGTCAGCCTGCTGGAGCAGGTAAAGGCCGGGCTCGAAGCGACGCTGAAAGTCGGCGGCGAGGTAGGCACCCAAGGGGGCATCCACGGCGTCACGGCGAAAGTGTACGCTGAACTCACGGCGAAGATCTACGCCGAGTATCAGCGGCAGTGGGGCTCTTCGGCAACGGAGAGCGACACCGTGACCGACGAGATCACGCGCACGGTAACGCCGGAGGAACTGGTCGATGGACCCGTTTCAATCGACTACGAGGCGGCCCGCTCGCTGAACAGGGAGCAACGGACAATCCGCGCCACGTGCGACTACGAGCACACGGTCGAGCTGATCGACGAGA
>MPMW01000196.1 GCA_002238705.1 Acidobacteria bacterium bin61
TCGCGGCGATCGCCGGCTCCGTCGCGGAAGCCCTCCACGGGATTCCGGAGGCCTTCATCCGCTTTGCCGAGGCCGAGATCCTTCGCGACGCGCCGGACATCCGGGACGTCCTGCGCGCGATGTACGCCGCTGGTGACGCGTAGCCACCTGTTCGACCGGCCGCGACCGTTCGCCGACCGCTACCCGGAAGCTCGCGGGATCACCGATCCGCCCCGGGAAACCAATGCCTCAGGGTCTCGACCAAATCGCCGAAGGCAGGATCTTGACAGGCTGCGAGCACGGTCAAATCAACCTGACTGGCGAGCCGCCGGAATTTCGCTGGGGATCGCCGTGCACGCCGACGGACGCGCGCGACTCGTAGGGCCTCGCGCACGGCCCGTTTCGGATCCGGAGGCTTCGCAGCGCCTGCGGGCCAAAGATCGGCCGACGCGAGATGACGGCGAAGACCCAGGTAGTCGCGGCCCCACCCCAGTTCGTCAGAAACCAGCGGTGAACCGCTCCAAAGCCACGCTTCGAGTTCAGGCTCAATTACGATCGCTTTGGCGCGATCCATCCAGCCGTTACTGAATAGTTCGTCTTCGACCCGACTCTCGATTTCCGTTCGCGGGCGATCACTCCCACATCCGTCCCGGTCAAAAATCACGAGGGCATAGCGAAAACCCGACAGATACGGCCGGAGCAACTGCACTGCACGCACGCGGCACCCCGGATCCCGCTCCGGATGACGCGTCACCGTCCAACTGACGGCGCGAAGTCCCAGAACGTCAAACCTCGTAAACAATCCGTGGACCGTCTGTTCGATGTCCGCGTCCGGGACCAGCACCACCAGGTCCCTGACTTCCGCCGAACCCATCAACCTATGACGCCGGTAGCAAAGAGAAGTTCGGTCTCGGCCTTTCCCTGCCAATCCCGGAGTAGCGGGTGCCGGTCGCCTCGCACGATGTCGGTAGCTCCCTCATTGTTCTTGGCGAAACAGAGAGCCTCTTCGGGATCCGCGAGCTTGAGGAACGCGGGAGAGTGCGTTGCAGAAAGGACCTGTGAGTCCTGAGCGGACGAGAGCGCACCATAGACCGCATCAAGGGCGAAGGGGTGAAGTCCGTTTTCGGGCTCTTCGATGAGATAGACACCGGAGGTCGGGTGGTACCCGAGCAGGGTCAAGGCCAGAAACCGCAACGTGCCGTCCGATGCCACCCACGAGGGAATGGTGACCCCGGTTTCGTAGGAAAGGGTGAGATATGCGTGCCGATCCTCGTCCCGTTCCACGACAGATACGTCCCTAAGGTCCGCGAGCGCCGTTCGGACATGGTCCATCCACTCCGAATAGTCCTGCGGGTGCTCCTCCTTGAGCGCCTTGACCGCCCAGGGGAGGTTGGATCCATCGGGGGCGAAACCGTTCCGCCGCAGATTCGGCGGGCTTGCCTCCCGCATCCGGTCGGCGTCAAGAAAGAGAGATTTCACGCCGTCCGCAAGCGTCCGTTTCACATGGGTCGCGGCCGGGAATTTCTCTGGAGACTCGGGGAGATTCCCGAGAGCCGACCGATGAGGGCCAAAGGAAACACTGACCGCCCACCCTTTGCCCGACTCGGGGGATACCTCGATGTTGAAATTGTCCCGTCGCTTTGGCGACTTGCTGAGAACCGTCCTCAACCCTGGTCTGCCGCCGCCGGTGAGAATTCCGCTGGTCACAGGCGGCGGCAGCGGAAAGAGGGTGCGCTGCTGTGGCTGGAGGCCCTGCGATTTATGGATCAGTAGTCCTCGCTCCGTGTGGATCTGGATCTCGTTGTCCCGTTCCTCAACCGCCACTTCGTAGCGGAAGAGCCGAAATCCGCGATCTTCGGGGAGTTTTCGTCGGATGTCTTGGGGGATTTCGAACTCGACCGCCAATTCGAACCGGGGGTCCGTACGCGGACGACCCCAGACCAGGTCCTGAAAATTCCGCGTCCTCTTCTCGACAGCCGCATCGACGCCGTCCCGCACCATGTCGCCCAGAAACGCCACAACATCGAACAGGGTGCTCTTGCCGCTGGCGTTGGGACCGACAGCGACGTGAAACCGGTTCAGTTCCAGGTCCACATACCGAAGGCAGCGAAAGTTGAGCGCTTGGATGCGTCGGATCATGTGGGAGCCAGTCGGAGCCGAATGCGGAGAGTAACGCCGAAAGATCTACCTACGGCGGGGGGCGACGGTCTGAGGGAAGACCGGCGCTCTCCGGTGGTACCGCGCTCAGTGTTCCCAGGAGTGCGCGATGGTGACGTCCGCGACCAGAGGGACCTGAAGTTCCGCGACCGACTCCATTTCACCGCGGACGAGTTCGCCCACGGCTTCCGCCTCGCCGGAATCCACCTCGATCAG
>MPMW01000197.1 GCA_002238705.1 Acidobacteria bacterium bin61
ACCGAGGCGGCGGTCCGTGCGGCTATCGCTTCAGGTACGCGTCGCGGAGGTGGTGTTTTTGGGTCTTGCCGGAGGGGGTGCGGGGGATGGTGTCCACGAAGATCACTTCGCGGGGGCGTTTGTAGCGGGCGAGAAGGTCGGTGCAGTGGGTGATGAGGTCGGCCGCGGAGACGTCCCCCGTCCGGACCACGTAGGCGATTGGGGCTTCGCCCCAGCGTTCGTCGGGGACGCCGAAGACGGCGCAGTCGTCGACCGCGGGGTGGCTCGAGAGTGCGGTCTCGATCTCGGAGGGATGGATGTTGAAGCCGCCCGAGATGATGATCTCCCGCGATCGACCGACCAAGGTGACGTATCCGTCCGCGTCGGATCGCCCCAGATCGCCCGTCCAGCCCCAGCCGCCGCGGAAGTAGCGCGCCGTCTCCTCCTCGTCCCCGAAATACCCCTCCATCATGTAGGGCCCGCGGGTCACGAGCTCGCCGACCGCACCCGGCGGGACCGGATTGCCGTCCCCGTCCACGATCCTCAGCTCCACCCCTTCCGCCGCCTTGCCGACGGTGCCGGCATGCTCCACCGTGTCCCGGGGCTTGAGGATCGTCAGCGGTCCCGTCTCCGACTGGCCGTAGTGATCGGTGTAGCCGCAGTGCGGGAGCGCCTCCCGGCACTCCTCGATCAGGCCGGGCGGCGTCGGCGCGCCCCCGACGCCGATGTTCCGGAGCGAAGCGAGCCGTTTGGGGTCGAAGGCGGGTGAGCGGAGCAGGCCGCGGACCTGGACGGGCACCAGGAACACCGAGGAAATGCCGTGCCGCTCGGTCGCCGCGACGAACTCCGCCGGGTCCCACTTGCGGAAAATGACCGAGGTACAGCCGCGGAGGATCGCGCCCTGGTACCAGATCATCAGGCCCACCGCGTGGAACATCGGAACCACCACGCCGACGACGTCCCGCTCGGTGACCTGGTGTTCGCGGGCGGTGCTGGCGGCCGAGACGTAGCGCGCGGTGTGGCTCACCAACGCCCCTTTCGGCCGGCCGGTGGTGCCGCCCGTGAAGGTCATGGCGACGGGCGCCGCGGCTTCGGTAGTCCGGTCCGGAGGGCGGCCGGGGGCCGTGGGGGGGGCGCCGGAGTCCGTGGTGAGCGCGTCCTCGAAGGCCGGACTTCCGGCGGCCATCACCGCGGGAACCGCGCTTCGGACCTCCGCGCCGATCCGGTCCTGGACCGCTTCATCCACCACCAGGAGCCGCGGGCGGGTGCGCTCCAGGATCTCCACGATCTCGGCTTCCGCGTAGAGCGGGGGAATGTGGACCAGCACGCTGCCGGCGCGGGCGTTCGCGAAATGGACGACGCCGTATTCGGGGCTGTTGAACATCAGGCTCGCGATCCGGTCGCCGGGGCGAACGCCCGCCGCGATCAGGAAGTTGGCGAAGCCGTTCGCCAGCCGGTCGTATTCCCGGAAATCGAGCCGCCGCTCGCCCGCGATCACCGCCGTCTTTTCCGCCCAGCGCCGGGCGGGGGCCCCCCCCCCCCCGGCAACGAGGAGGGGGGCGACCCCGTTCCCCAGCCGGTCGTATTCCCGGAAATCGAGCCGCCGCTCGCCCGCGATCACCGCGGTCTTTTCCGGCCAGCGCCGGGCGGCGCGCCGCAGGATTTCGCCGAGTTGCAAGGGGCTCGAAGGAACGCCCGCGGTTTCAGACCGCTCCCACGCTCCGGTCCTCCGGGAGCCGGGCCATGTGCTCCATGGGCCCGAAGATGCTCTCCACCCCCGAGCCGAAGACGTTGCCGGAGAGAATGTCGATCACTCCCTGCCGGCATTCGGGATGCGCCTTCAGGAAGTCCGCAAAGTTGAAGTCCCGGTCGTAGAAGGCGTACACCATCTTCCGAAAGGCTCGCATTCCGGTGACGAATTCGTCGGCGAAGGCCCCGAGAGAAGCGCCGGACAGGTCGTTTTTTGTCAGGCCATCACAGATTGAGTCAGCGGCCCACTCTCCGGACTTGAGCGCGAGCAGCACTCCGGTCGAATAGATGGGGTCCAGGAAAGCGAAGGCATCGCCCACGAGGACCCAGCCGTCGCCGGCGATCCGCTCGGCGCAGTAGGAAAAGTCCTGCACCACCCGGACCGGAATGACCTGCTCGGCGCCGCTGAGGCGCTCCTTGAGCGCCGGACAGTTCCGGATCTCTTCGTCGAAGCGGGCCTGGGCGTCGCCTCCCTGCCCGAGCAGGTAGGGGAGGTCTCCCACCACCCCGACGCTCACCACGCCTCCCGCGAGCGGGATGTACCAGAACCAGGAGTCCCGGTTCCGGGTATGCATGATCAGGGTTGCCC
>MPMW01000012.1 GCA_002238705.1 Acidobacteria bacterium bin61
CACCTTCTCGAGCGCGGAGCGGACCTCAGGAGCCTGCAACAGATGCTGGGCCACGCCTCGATCTCCACGACCCAGATCTATACCCATGTCACCGAGGAACGGCTGCGGCGGGTGTACGACCAGCCCCCCCCTCGCGCCCGGCGCGGCGATTCCTGAGTCGCGGGATGGATTTCCCCGCCGAGGGTGCGCCGCCGTTCCTCTTCGGTTCCCTGCCGGAAGAACAGGCGCGGCAAGTGCGCCGGATGGCCGCGGAGCTCCGGTCCGGCGCCGTGGTGGTCTTTCCCACGGAGACCTTCTACGCCCTGGGCGCCGACCCGCGCTGCGCCGGGGCGGTCTCCGAGGTGTTCCGTCTCAAGGGCCGGCCGGAGGATCGCCGGCTTCCCTGGATCGCCGCGAGCCGCGCGCAGGTGGAGGCGGTCTGTCTCCTCTCCGGACCGGCGGCCGCCCTTGCCGATCGCTGCTGGCCGGGTCCGGTGACCCTGGTACTGCCGCGCCGGGCCGATGCGGGAGAGGGGGTGGCGGTGCGGGTCAGCTCGCATCCGCTGGCGCGGGCGCTCGCGGAGACTCTGGAGCATCCCGTGATCTCGACCAGCGCCAATCCGAGCGGCGCTCCGCCGCTCACCACCGCGGCCGCCGTGCGCGAGGCCTTTGTCGGCCGTGGTGCGGAAAGCCTCCGAATCCTGGACGGAGGTCGAACGCCGGGAGGTGAACCGTCGGTCATCGTGGATCTGACCGGCGCCTCGCCGAGAGTGCTCCGGGGAATGCTCGATCCCGGGCTACTCCCCTGAGGGGCTCTCGCTGGCCCCGAAACGACGCACGTAGTCCTTCTGCTCCGCGGTGAGGTCCTTGGGAACCGCAATCCGAACCCGCACCATCAGGTCACCGTTGCTCCCGTCCGGGCGGGGCATTCCCCGGCCGGGCACGCGGAGCGCGGCGCCCCCGGAGATTCCCGCTGGGATGCGGATCCGCACGGGTTCCCGGAGCGTGGGAACCTCAATCTCCCCCCCGAGCGCCGCTTCGGCGAAACGGAGCGGGACTTCGATCTCGAGGTTGTCACCGTTGCGCCGAAACCGCGGGTGGTTGGCGATGCGGACCACGAGCATCGCGTCGCCATCCGGGGTACGGACCTTGAGCCGCGCGCCGTCCCGAACTCCCGGCGGGATGCGAACCCGGTAGGCGCCGGTCTGGCTTGTCTGGAGTTGCCGGAGCGCCCCGCGGTACGCCTCCTCGAGACTGATCTCCACGACGCCGGTTCGTCCGGCCTGATCCGTTCGCGAGCCCGGTGGCCGGTAGCGGGAGGCGGGCGGCCATCCCGGAGCCCGCCGCGTTTTTCCGTCGAGCGGGCCGAAAGGGGAATCCGGGCCGAAGAGATGGTGGAAGAAACTGGAGAAGTCGCCAAAGGCGCGCGGATCGGGCCGTGTCCCACCCGCTGCTCCCGCGGCCCGGGGCCGGGCGCCCGCCAAATGCTGGGTCCAGTCGGGGCCCAACTGGTCGTACCGGCGGCGCCGGCCCGGATCGGAAAGGACCTCGTAGGCCTCTCCGATTTCCTTGAACCTCTCAGCCGCCTGCCGGTCGCCCGGATTCAGGTCGGGATGGTGTTTGCGGGCGAGACGCCGGTAGGCCTGCTTGATCTGTTGTGCGTCGGCCTGCTTCCCGACTCCCAGAACGGCGTAGTAGTCGCGGTACTTCAAGACTCTCGCGCCCAACCACCTGCCCCCAGAATCACCGGGACGGAGGGGCTAGCGGCCGGTGGCGAGTCGAGGCCGCCGCAAGCGTGAGAGGCGGCGCGGCGGCGGGGGGGGGGGGGGGGGGGGGGTGTGGAGGGGCTGCAGTTCCACGCTGCCATCCCGTGGGCGAAGCGCCCCGCGTCCTCAGCGTCTTTGTTACTACGGACTTTTACCGCTGTAGTCGCGATGCGGGGTGCTTGGTCCACGGGATCTCAATGCATCGGCAGTCGGTCAGGGTCGGGCCCGGGAATCGTCGGGGCAGGGGCGAGGTCGGGGAAGATGATCGGGATCGTTTCCTCGAGGCTGGAGACCAGGTGGATCTGCAGCGCATCCCGGACCTCATCGGGCACGTCCTCGGCGAGGGCCCCCTCGTTCAGCCGGGGCAGGATGACTTCCCGAATTCCGTAGCGATGGGCGGCGAGCAGCTTTTCCTTGATGCCGCCGACGGGCAGCACGTGCCCGGTGAGGGTGATTTCGCCGGTCATCGCGAGTTCCGGGCGGCACACCGACTCGGTCAGGACCGAGATCAGCGCGGCAACCAGCGTGATGCCCGCGGAGGGCCCGTCCTTCGGGGTGGAGCCTTCCGGCACGTGGAAATGAATGTCCGACTTCCGGTAGAACCCGGTCTGGATCCCGAACGCGGCGCCGTGCTGCCGTACCCAGGAGAGAGCGGCGGTCGCCGACTCCTTCATGACGTCGCCCAGTTGGCCCGTCAGGGTCAGCCGGGTGCTTCCCTTCATTCGGGATGCCTCGGCGAAGAGGAGATCCCCTCCAATGGGTGTCCAGGCGAGTCCCACCGCCACTCCCGGCACGCTGACGCGCTCCACCAGTTCCCGGGACAGCGAAGTTGGCGCGCCCAGCAGATCGCTCACGACCGCCGGGGTGACCTGGAGGGGTCCGTCCTCACCCTCGGCGAGTTTGCGGACCGCCTTGCGGCAGATTTTCGCGATGGACCGCTCCATGTTGCGGAGCCCCGCCTCCCGGGTGTACTCCCGGATGATCAGCGCGAGCCCCTCGCGGTCGAAGACCGGCTGATCCGCCTCTTCGTCGAGCCCGTGATTCTCCAACTGGCGGGGAATGAGGTGGCGGGTCGCGATCTGGATCTTCTCCTCTTCGGTGTACCCCTGCAGGTGGAGGATCTCCATCCGGTCCTTGAGCGCCGGCGGCACCGGATCCATCATGTTCGCGGTTGCGATGAACAGGACGTCCGACAGGTCGAACGCCAGATCCAGGTAGTGGTCCCGGAAGGTGTCGTTCTGCTCGGGGTCGAGGACCTCGAGGAGCGCCGAACTCGGGTCACCTCGAAAGTCCATCCCGAGTTTGTCCACCTCATCCAGCATGAAAACGGGATTGCGGGTGCCGGCACGCACGAGGCCCTGGATGATCTGGCCGGGCAGCGCTCCGATGTAGGTGCGGCGATGCCCCCGAATCTCCGCTTCGTCGCGGATTCCCCCGAGGCTGAGCCGGACGAATTCGCGGCCGACGGCCTTGGCGATCGATCTGCCGAGGCTCGTCTTGCCGACGCCCGGAGGTCCCGCAAAGCAGAGGATGGGGCCCTTCTGGTCCGGTTTTCTCTCCCGGACCGCGAGGAATTCGAGGATTCGGTCCTTGACCTTCTCGAGGTCGTAGTGGTCCGCCTCGAGGATGTCCTTGGCGCGTGGGATGTCGTACTTGTCCTCGGTCCGCTTGTCCCAGGGAACCCGGACCAGCCAGTCGAGGTACGTCCGCCCCACGGTGTATTCCGCCGAGGCGGGAGGGATTCGCCCGAGCCGCCGGAATTCCCGAAGGGCCTCCTTTTCGGCCTCCTCGGGCATCCCGGCCTTCTCGATCTTCTCCCGGAGTTCGTCCATCTCCTTCGTGGAGTCGTCGCCTTCGCCCAGCTCCTTCTGGATCGCCTTCATCTGTTCGCGAAGGAAGAACTCGCGCTGGGTCCGGCCGACCTCGCTCTTGACCTTGGACTCGATGCTCCGCCCGAGTTCGCGTACCTGCTTCTCGCGCAGGATCGCCGCATAGGCAAGGCCCAGCCGATCCTCGATGGACAGCGTCTGGAGGATCTCCTGACGCATCTCGGTATTGAGGCTCTGCAGTTGTTCCGCGACGAAGTCCGCCAGTTGACCGGCGCTTCCCACGCGGGCCAGTTGGGTCTTCATGACCTCCCGGGCGCGAGGGAAGAAATCCGTCTTGATCATCTCCTGGAGTTCTTCGCGGATCTTGCGGGTCAGCGCTTCGAACTCGACGGTCTTGTTGGCGCCGACCGTTCCGTCCAGGACCCGGATGTCCGCGCGGACGTAAGGCTCCGTCTGCACGATCCGCTCGACGCGGAACCGGAAGCTGCCGCGGATCACGATCCGAACGGTGCCTTCGCGCATCCGCACCTGCTTTTCGAGCCGGGCGGCAGTGCCCACCCGATAGAGGTCGTCCTCACCGGGATGGTCCACCGAGTCGTCCTTCTGGGTGAGGACCGCCAGCATCACCTTGCCGGTTCCTGACGGGTCGGCCTCGGCTGCCTCGCGCGTCGCGTCGCGCAGCATCTGGATCGTGCTCTTCCGGCCGACCGAGAGCGGGAGGAACGAATGCGGGAACACCACGACTTCCCGGAGGGGCAGCACCGGCACCATGCGGTGCACCTGGCCCTGTGGCGAACCTGAGTCGGCTGCGGCGCCTTTCACCGGATCGGACATCGGAGCTCTTCTCCCTCGAATTCACTGGGTATTCGGCGGGAGCCGAAACCCGGAGAGTACCTCCCGGCGCTCGCCGGAAGGCTCCATGAGCCTAGCACACGGGGCCGTTTATTGCGTGGAACATTGTCAAGATGTGTATAAGTCACTGATAACACGTTTATTAGATGGCCCGGTGGTGTTGCTGAAATATTAGTCGATCGTTGTTATATATCGCTCACCCGAACGTCACCTCGTCGGGAAGTTCGTTCACGTCGTCGGGCTGGATGGGGAAGTGCCGGGAAAGGAAGCGTCCGATGCGGCGAACCCCGTGTTGGAGCCCGTCTCCGATGCCGTTTTCGCGGATATGGCTCGTGATTTCAAGTGCGATCTCGTTCCAGGCCTCCTCGCCGACCTTTCCGTTGATTGTCTGGTCGGCCACGATTTCGAATCGGTGCGACCGGACCGCGAGGAAGAGCAAGACGCCGGAGCCGTCTTTCGTCTGGTCCACGCCGAGCCGGAAGAACTCGCGGATGGCCCGCTTCCGCGCACTTTCGAACGGGAGGAGCCGCGGGACGATGTGAACCCGCAGTTCTCCCGACGTCTCGCGCTCCGCCTCGGAGATGGCGTTCGCGATGAGGTCCAGATCGTCCTCGGAAAGGTGGGAGCGGAGGCGCTTTGGGACTCGCATGTGGTTCGGCCTGTCAGTCTCCGGGACCCTGTGCGTTCACCAGCTTCCGCTGGCCCCACCTCCGCCAAAACCGCCGCCTCCGCCCACAAAGCTCCCGAGACCGCCTCCGAAGCCGCCCCGGAAGCCCGGGGAGCCCCACACCATGCCCCCGCCTCCCGGGACCCCGCCGTAACCCCAGGCGCCCGTTCGCCCAGCGGTGGCGCGGGTGAAGGCAGTGGCGCCGAAGCCGGACAGCAGACCGAGGGGCACCAGCCAGAAAAGAGCGGAGGCCCCGATCATCAGGAAACCGAGCAGCGCGGCGATGCCCCCGCCTGCCGCGGCCGCTCCGGCGGGATGAAAGGCGTTCCCGATGTATCCGAGAAACTGAAACAACAGGAAAAGCCCGACCAGGACCAGGGTTGAGATCCCCCGGCGGGACGTACGCCGCGGTCCCGTTGCCGCGGGCTGGCCCATCCCGCGGTACTCCCCTTCGGCCGCCTGGGCCAGCGCCATCGCGGCAGCGGCGAAACCACCGGCATAGTCGCCCGCCCCGAACCGGGGAGCCAGTTCATCGCGGATGATGCGGCCAGCCAGGCCGTCCGGAATTACCGGCTCCAGACCGTACCCGACCTCGATTCGTGCCCGGCGGTCGTCCCGGGAGACCACCACCAGGGCGCCGTTGTCGGTCTCGGCCTGTCCGATCTGCCAGGCCTCCGCGAGGCGGAGGCTGTAGTCCTCGATGGCGCCCTCGATGCGGGGCACGCTCACCAGTACGAGCTGGACCGAGGTCTCGGCTTCCAGCCGTACGAGGAATTCCTCGAGTTGCGCTTCCTCGGCGGCAGACAGAAGTTCCGCCTCGTCCACCACCCGGCCGGTCAACTCCGGCACTGGCGTCTCCTGGGCCGCCCCGGGGACGGCGACACAGATTCCCATGATCACCGTGAGAACGGATAGGCGCCGCCAAGAGGAAGCCACTACGGGACGGGGGCGAGAGTCGCTCATCGTGGTCCGCGGCGCCTGGCGCCGCGGGGGGAGGGGTTTTCCCTCCCCGCGAGGAAAGGTGTCTCCAATCGCGGAGCGATAGGAGACACCAAGCCGTGGGAAGAGCACCCGGCAACCGAATGGCTTCGGCGGCTGCAATGGACCATTCAGGGTGCTCTTTCCACGGCTTGCTATCGGCTGAAATCTACCGCCGGGGCCGTTTCCGCCCCCTCATCGGCCTCGAAGTAGGCAGCCTCCTCGAAACCGATGAAGTTCGCGATCACGATGGTCGGGAACGTCCGGCGCTCGACGTTGTAGGCCTGCGCGGCCTCGTTGAACCGCCGCCGCTCCACGGCGATCCGGTTCTCGGTCCCCGCCAATTCGTCCTGGAGGCTCAGGAAGTTCTGGTTGGCCTTGATGTCCGGATAGCGCTCCACGACCACCATCAGACGAGAGAGTGCGCTCGAGAGGGCCCCCTGCGCGGCTTCGAAGCGGGCGAGAGCTTGCGGGTTCTGGAGATCCGAGGCGGAGACCTGGACACTGGTGGCCTGCGACCGGGCGGAAATCACCGCTTCGAGGGTTTCCCGCTCGAAATCGGCGGCTCCCTGGACCGTGGCCACCAGGTTGGGAACGAGGTCGGCGCGGCGCTGGTAGACGTTTTCGACCTGCGACCAGCCGGCCGCCACCCCTTCGTCGAGAGCGACGAGGCTGTTGTAGGTGGAGCGGCCAACGAGAAACAGGACGAGGGCTCCGAGCAGAAGCGCGGCGAGCACCCCGCCGCAGCCGAGGAGAACGAGTTTTTTCTTCATGAAGCAGTTGAATTCGGATGGAGGGGACGCCGTCCGGCGAGGGGACGCAAGGGGCTGCTAACGGTCGTAACCGGTCACCGGTTCGGTGCCGGGAAGGAAGGCTTCGAGAATCGTATTGGGCCCGCCGCCCGAGGGCTGCCCGCTCTCCAGATCCACCTCTACGAGCGCCACGGTGGGCGGAGCCGGAAAACCCCGCCGCGGTGGATCGGGGCGTCCGTTCTGCATGAAGTGGACCCACGCTGGAAGCGCCACCCGGGCGCCGCTCTCACGGTCTCCCAGCGTCTCGTTCCCGTCGTTGCCGACCCACACCGCGGCGGCGATCTCGGGGTCGAAGCCGATGAACCAGGCGTCGGTGAACTCGTTGGTGGTGCCGGTCTTGCCGGCCACCGGCCTGCCGACCTGGCGAGCGCGCACCGCCGTGCCTCGCGCCACCACCCCCTCCAGCAGGTGCGTGATGACGTACGCCAGATCGGCCGGAATCACCGAGGCGGTCTCGGGGTAGAACCGCTCCAGTTCCCGGCCGTCGCGATCCGTGATCCTCGAAACGAAGAACGGCTCCATCCGGACGCCCTGATTGGGAAAGGCGCTGTAGGCGGACGCCATTTCCAGCAGGGTGACCCCGCTCGAGCCGAGCGTGATCGAAAGCACCGGGAGGAGTTCGCCGCGGATCCCCAGCCGGCGCGCCAGCGCCACGACGTTTTCGGGGCCGATGTCGTGGACCATGCGTACCGCCGGCACGTTGCGGGAACCCTCGAAGGCGTTCCGCATGGTGATCCAACCGCGGTGTTCGCCGTCGTAGTTCCGGGGTTCGTAGGGCTTGTCGCTGACCGGATCGATCCAGGTGAACGGCTCGCCCAGCAGGAGGGAGGTCGGCGCGAGCCGCCCGGTTGCGAGCGCCGCTCCGTAGGCGAAGGGTTTGAACGACGACCCCGGCTGCCGGCGCGCCTGGATGGCCCGGTTGAACTCGCTGCGCTCGAAGTCGAATCCGCCGACCACGGCGCGGATGGCCCCGGTTTCGATATCGAGGGCCAGGAAGGCCCCTTCGGTCAGTGGCTCCTGGTCCAGCGCCACCAGGAGGGGCTCGTCCAGGTTGAGCTGACCCTCGGAGCCGTCCTCCTCCTCGGGGCCGGGCTCGTTGGCCAGGATCCGAAACTCGCCGACATCCCCGACCCGAAACAGGTCCTCGCTGGTCCGCAGCGTCCAGTTCAGCCTCGACGGATCCACCCGGGCGCGGTGGTCCGCAATCCGGATCTCCGGCTCCGGCCCCGCGGCGGTGACCACCCCGCCGACCACCGAGCCGATGGCGAGGGGAGCGCTCCAGGAATCATCCTCGTATTCCGCCGGTTCCATGCCTTCGTCGAGGACGTTCCTCGAGAACCCCCGGAACCCCCGCCGCTTGTCGTGGGCGCGGAGCGCCATCTCCACGGACTCGGCGGCGGTTCGCTGCATGGGGCTGTCCAGCGTCGTGTAGACGCGCAGGCCTCCCCGATAGGTCCGGGAGTCTCCGTACTGGTCCCGCAGGTAGCCGCGCACCATTTCCATGAAGTGGGGAGCGAAACGGTCCCGGCCGCGGGAGCGCAGCCGGATCGGCGCGTTCCGCGCCGCTTCGGCTTCCTCGGGCGAGAGGAACTCCTCCGCAACCATCCGCTCGAGCACCACATCGCGCCGGCGCTGGGCCGCCTCCAGGCTCCGGAAGGGATTGAAGCGGGCCGGATTGGGAGCGACTCCCACGAGCATCGCGGCTTCTCCGACCGAGAGTTCGGTGGTCCCCTTGCCCATATAGAACTGGGCCGCCGCCTCGATCCCCTGGTTGTTGTATCCGAGGTGGACCTGGTTCGCGTAGAAGGTCAGGATCTCTTCCTTGCGGTAAGCGCGTTCGATGCGGAAGGCCGTAATCGCCTCCTTGATCTTGCGTTCCAGAGTCTCCTCCCGGTTCAGGAAGAGTTCGCGCGCGACCTGCTGGGTGATGGTGCTGGCGCCGGAGACGATGCGCCCCGCCCGGTAGTTGTCCCAAATCGCCCGCGCGATACCGATGGGATCGAAACCGAAGTGGCGCCAGAAACGCTGGTCCTCCGAAGCCACCAGAGCGTCCCGAAGGTGCTGCGGAAGGTCTCCGTACTCCACCTCGGTCCGGCGTTCGACGGCGAACTGGCCGATTTCGGCGCCGTGGCGGTCATACACGATGGTGGTGGCGGTGCCCTCGTAGCCTTCGAGTTCCTCGATGAGCGGAATGTCGCTCTGGTAGGCCGCGAGCAACCCGAGCATGGCGCCGGCAACCGCGGTCGCGCCGAACAGGAAGACCACGATCAGGATTCGCGCGAACCGGCGGCCCGCCGCCGGCCGGCGCGGAGCTGCTGGGGAACGGGGCACTCAGTTCCCCACCAGGTCCATCAGCGCCGGCCCGATCTCGGGGCGCTGGAAGTGGAAACCGGAGGCGAGCAGCCGGCGGGGCACGACCCGCTGACCGGAAAGCAGCAAGGCGTCAGCCATCTCGCCGAAGGCGAGGCGCATGCCGAATCCGGGAACCGGAAAGATGGTCGGTCTCCGGAGGGCCTTGCCGAGGGCTCGGGTGAAGTCCGCGTTGGTGACCGGGTTCGGCGCCGTCAGGTTGTAGACCGGATCGAGCGATCCGGCAGGCGCCTCCAGGAGGTGCGTCATCGCGGCGGTCACGTCGGCGAGGTGGATCCAGGGCATCCACTGCCGTCCGCTGCCGAGCCTGCCGCCCACCCCCATCCGGAACGGAGGCAGCATCGTGGCGAGCGCTCCTCCTCGCGGCGAGAGCACCACGCCGATCCGCAGCGAGGCGGTTTCGATCCCTGCCTGCCGGGCGCCGCCGACGGCGTCTTCCCATTCCGTACAGATCTCGGCAAGGAAGTCGTCCCCCGGAGGGGCGCCCTCATCGAGTTCCTCGTCCCCGCGCGGCCCGTAGTACCCCACCGCAGAAGCCGCGAGCAGGCGCGCCGGCCGCTTGCGGGCGGCGCCGAGGGCCGCGACCAGCGTGTTGGTGCCTCCGACCCGGCTTCCCCGGATGGCCCGCTTGCGGGTCGTCGTCCAGCGCTTCCCGACCGGTTCGCCGGCAAGATGGACGAGCGCGTCCAGGTCTTCGAGCACGCCGACCAGGCCGGCGTCCGTTCCGTCGCCACCGGGATTCCACTCGGCCGAGCGCACTCCGGCCGGCAACCCGCCCGGCACGCCGCGGCGCCGGGTCAGCGCCACGACTTGATGGCCGCGCCCGGCCAGTTCCGAAGCAAGAGCCCCGCCGATCAGGCCGGTCGCTCCGGTGATTCCAACTCGCATCCGCAGTGGGATCGCATTCTAGCCTGCGTTCCACGGCCGGCAGGCGGTTGAAGCCGGGCCACGCCGGACGGACAATGGGACAATGTCTGGTTCCGGGAGGTTCTCCATGCCCCGTCTTCGTTTTCTCTTCGTTCTTTCCTGCGGTCTGTTGGCCGCGGCGCTCGCTTCCGGACAGGAAAAGCGTCCCATGACGATCGTCGAGTTGATCGACGTTCCGTCGGTGGGCAGTCCGCGCCTGTCCCCTGACGGCAGCCAGATCCTCTACACCCGGACCGATACGGACTGGGACAAGAACGGCCGGACCACCCACATCTGGCGCATCGCCGCCGATGGCGCCGGTGAGGTGCAGCTCACGAACGGTGAGGACGGAGAATCCAGTCCTCGCTGGTCGCCTGACGGTACCCGCGTCGCCTTTCTCGCGAAGCGCGGCGAGAACGAGCACACCCAGATCCATGTGATGCGGAACCGGGGAGGGGAAGCCTCTCCGCTCACCAACCACGACAGTTCGGTGGGGTCGTTCCAGTTCTCGCCCGACGGCAAGCACATCTTCTTCGTTGCTTCCGACCCGAAGAGCGCGGAGGAGAAGAAAAAGGACAAACTCAAGGACGACGTCTTCGCCTTCGACGAGGACTACAAGCAGCGCCACCTCTTCCGGGTGGCCACTGATGGCGACGGATCGCAGCAGGCCGAACGGCTCACCGAGGGTGACTACTCGGTGATCGGGTTCCGGCTCTCCGATGACGGTATGCGCATCGCGCACCACCGGTCCGTCAGCCCGCTGGTGGACAACCGGGACGAGGGCGAGGTCTGGCTCATGGACGCGGACGGTGGGAACGCGTTGCAGTTGACCGACAACACGGTGAGCGAGTTCGGCGCCCAGTTGTCTCCGGACGGCGCCCACGTGATGTTCCTTTCGGACTCGAGCGCTGATTTCGAGACCTACTTCAACGACAACATCTTCGTGCTCCCGGCCGCCGGAGGCGCGCATCGGGTGCTGTACGAGGACATGCCGCACGAGGTGAACAGCGCGCGCTGGGCGCCCGACGGCTCGATCTACTTCACGGCGAACACCGGAGTCCGCACCGAACTCTTCCACGGCGCGCTGGACGACGACGCGCCGAAAGCGCTCACCGCCGGCGACCACTCGCTCACCGGGTGGAACTTCTCCGCGGCCGCCGGTAAGCACGTGTTCGGGATCAGCAACCGCGAGAACAACGGCGATCTGCACCTGTTGCCCGCGGACGGCGGGGATCCGGTGAAGGTCACGAGCGTCTTCGACTACCTCGCGGAGACCTTCGAGTTACCGGTCCAGGAGGCGATCCGCTGGACAGGCGACGACGGTGCGGAAGTGGAGGGGCTTCTCTACTACCCGCTCGACTACCAGGAGGGTGAGCGGTATCCGCTCGTCGTCCAGACCCACGGCGGGCCGGCGGCTTCCGACAAGTTCGGTTTCGGCCGCTGGAGCAGCTACGTGCAGGTGCTGACCGCGCGCGGCTGGGCGGTCTTCAAGCCCAACTACCGGGGGAGCACCGGATACGGCGACGAGGTCCTCCGGGACATGGTGGGGCACTACTACCGCCAGTCGCACCTCGACGTGATGACGGGCGTGGACCACCTGATCGAACTCGGGATCGTGGACGGCGACCGGATGGCCAAGATGGGTTGGAGCGGCGGCGGCCACATGACGAACAAGATCATCACCCACACCGACCGCTTCAAGGCGGCGGCGTCGGGAGCCGGCGCGGTGAACTGGATCTCGATGTACGGGACGAGCGACGTGCGCATCTACCGGACTCCGTGGTTCGGGGGGACCCCGTGGCAGGAGGACGCGCCGATCGACACCTACTGGGGACACTCGCCGCTGAAGGACATCTACAAGGCGACCACGCCGACGATCGTGCTCGTTGGCGAGAACGATGTCCGGGTCCCGCCCGAACAGTCGGTCGAGCTCTATCGGGCGCTCAAGTCGAACGGGGTGGATACCCATCTCTACATCGCACCCAGGGAACCGCATGGCTGGCGAGAACTCCGCCACGAACTCTTCAAGGTGAACGTGGAGATCGACTGGTTCGAGCGCCACGTTCACGGCATCGAGTACGAGTGGGAAACCGCTCCCGGCGATGACGAGGAGGACATGGCGGCCACCACCGACGAAGAAAGCCCTTGACCGGGTCCGCCCCGGAGGAGTCCCGTCGATGACGGGACTCCGGCGGTTCCGGGCGGGGTGCGGCCGGTGGTGACTACGGCCCGGATCGAAGGTCCACCACAACTGGTGACCACCGGCAATCGGCGGAGAGAATCCGCCGGAGGAGGAGCCTCATGACGAAGCCCCGTTTCACTTGCTTCCGCACTGCCGCGGTCCTGTTCGCACTCGCTGCCTTCGCTGCGGGTGGTTGGGCGCAGGAAAAGCGTCCCATGACCATCGTCGAACTGATCGACATTCCCTCGGTAGGGAGTCCGCGACTGTCCCCGGACGGGACCGAGTTGCTCTACACGCGCTCCGACACCGACTGGAAGAAGAACGGCCGGACCACCCACATCTACCGGATCGGTACCGACGGCAGCGGCGATGTCCGGCTGACGAACGGCGAACACGGGGAGTCGAGCCCGCGCTGGTCGCCGGACGGGGCGTGGGTGACCTTTCTGGCCCGCCGGGGAGAGAGTCCGTTCCAGCAGATCCATCGGATGTCGAACCGGGGAGGGGAAGCCTCGCCCCTCACACAGCACGAAAGCTCGGTGCAGTCCTACGCCTTTTCGCCGGACGGAGAGCACATCTACTTCATCGCGCCGGACCCCAAGTCCGCGGAGGAAAAGCGGAAGGACGACCTCCGGGACGATTTCTTCGCCTTCGATGAGGACTACAAGCAGCGGCACCTGTTCCGGGTCTCGACTGCGGGCGACGGCCCGCGCGACGCCGAACGGATCACCCGGGGCGACTTCTCGATCCTGGAGTTCCGGCTCTCGCCCGACGGGCAGCGCATTGCGCACTCCAGATCCCTTTCTCCCCTCCTCGACAACCGGGACGAGGGTGAGGTCTGGATCATGGACGCTGACGGCGGGAACGCCCTCCGGTTGACCGACAACACGGTGGGTGAGAGCGGCGCCCAGCTCTCGCCGGACGGTTCCCAGGTTCTGTTCGTTTCGGCGTCGAGTTCAGAATTCGAGACGTACTTCAACAGGAATGTCTTCGTCGTGCCTGCAGCCGGCGGACCACACCGGGTTCTGTTCGAGGACTGGCCGTACGAGGCGAACGGAGCGACCTGGGCCCCGGACGGCTCGATCTACTTCATTGGCAACACCGGCGTCCGCAGCCAGATCTTCCATGGGGAACTGGACGGCGCCGAGCCTACGCCGCTCACGGCGGGTGACCACACCATCGTGGGATGGAACTTCGCCCCGGCAGCGGATCAGCACGTCTTCGGGATCAGCAATCGCGAGAACAACGGCGACATACACCTCTTGCCGACCGCTGGTGGCGATCCGGTAAAGGTGACGAGGGTCTTCGACTACCTCGGCGAGGCCTTCGAGCTTCCGGTCCAGGAAGCGGTGCGCTGGAACGGCGAAGACGGCGTCGAGGTCGAGGGCCTGCTGTTTTACCCCCTCGACTATCAGGATGGACAGCGGTACCCGCTGGTGGTGCAGACCCACGGCGGGCCCAGGTCATCCGACAAGTTCTCATTCGGCCGCTGGAGCAACTACGTCCAGGTCCTGACCGCGCGCGGTTACGCCGTCTTCAAGCCCAACTACCGGGGCAGCACCGGCTACGGCGACGATTTCCTTCGGGACATGGTGGGCCACTACTTCAACCAGGCGCACCTCGACGTTATGGCCGGCGTGGACCACCTGATCGAGCGCGGGATCGCCGACGGCGACCGCATGGCCAAGATGGGCTGGAGCGCGGGGGGCCACATGACCAACAAGATCATCACCCACACCGGCCGCTTCAAGGCCGCGTCCTCGGGCGCCGGGGCAGTGAACTGGATCTCGATGTACGGGCAGAGCGACGTGCGGTTTCCCCGCACTCCCTGGTTCGGGGGAACCCCTTGGCAGGAGGATGCCCCCATCGACGTTTACTGGGAAAACTCGCCGCTGATGGACATCTACAAGGTCACCACGCCCACGATCGTGATCGTCGGCGAGAACGACGTGCGCGTGCCGATGCCGCAGTCGGTCGAGCTTTACCGGGCGCTGCGGACCAACGGGGTGGACACCCACCTCTACATCGCGCCGCGGGAGCCGCACGGCCTCCGGGAACTGCGCCACCAGCTCTTCAAGGTGAACGTGGAGCTCGAGTGGTTCGAGCGCCATGTCCGGGGGATCGAATACGAGTGGGAAACGGCCCCCGGTGAGGGAGAGGGCAAGGAGACGGCCGCCACCGACGGCCAGAATCCATAGTCCGGGGAACCGGGGCCCGCCGGAGACATGTGCGGACGCTTTACCCAGTCGTGTTCCTGGGAGGAGACCGCCGAGCTCTTCGGTCTGGAGGAGATTCCCGACGACCTGCCTCCGCGCTACAACGTGGCGCCGACCCAGCTCGCCGCGGTGGTGCGGAACGAAGGCGGCCGCCGGCTCCGGATGCTTCGCTGGGGGCTGATCCCGAGCGGCGCCCCCGACCCCTCGATCGGGAACCGTCTCATCAACGCGCGCGCCGAGACCGCCGGTGTCCGGCCTTCATTCCGGAATGCCTTCCGCGCCAGGAGATGCCTCGTTCCGGTGGACGGTTTCTTCGAGTGGGAACGCCTGGGGCGGCGCCGGCAGCCGTGGCTCTTCCGTATGCGCGAACGGTCTCCCTTTGCGCTCGCCGGCCTCTACGAGCGTTGGCGGGCACCACTGGGGATTGCGGTTCCCCGGGCACTGCACGTGGGACCATCGGACATCGTCGAGACCTTCACGATCCTCACGACGGACGCCAACGAGGTCGTGGTGCCGGTCCATGAACGCATGCCCGTGATCCTGCATCCCTCGGCCTGCGATGGGTGGCTCGCGGGGGAAGACGTCCCGCTCGAGCCCTTCCCGCCCGACGCGATGGAGGCCTTCCGGGTCAGTCCCCTGGTGAACAGCCCCACCAACGACGACCGGCGATGCATCCAGCCGCTCGCGAACGCGGTCGAGCGGGGACCGCCGAGCCTCTTCGGCGCGCTGACGGGCTGAAGTCGGTGCTGCCAAACACATCGGTCGGCGGGAAGGACAAGTGCCGATGCCCGAGACTTCGTCGCCCTAGGAGGACCCTTTGCTTGCCCGTGCCACCCTCTTGGCAAGTGCTCGAAAATCGCTGTAGCAACCCTGCACCGCGTACGTGTGCCCCCCGAGCGCGCCATCGGCAGCCTTGAGGAGGAACATGGATTTTCGCGCCTCCTGAGCGAGGGGCATGAGACTCCGAAAGTGCTTGAGCGTCCCGAGGCAGTGGATGTCGTCTTGGACCGATGGACTGTCTTCCGTGGATTCTTCCAGTACCAGGTCCCGATATGCCCCAGGGATCCGATCCATCCAGCGCTCGTAAGCCTTGACCGGTCGATCCAAACGAACCGCGTGCTGCAGCACGACATAACCGATGGGCCGCATCCCGCCGCGCGGCAGTTCCAGGCCCACCACCTTGTTTTGCCCCTTGCGGCTGGCCCATTGCTGTCTCCATCGGCGTAGCGTCGGCCCCAGATTTCGGAGTCCCTGAATGGAGTAGAGATCGGGGGCGAGTGGCACCACCACGTGGTCTGCTGCGAGGAGTGCAGCCCGGTTCAATGCCCCTGGATTTGGTCCGACATCGACCAATATCAGGTCGGCGGCAACCTGTTTCGCGGCTTCTCGTATAGCCCGGGAAAGCGCTGAGAGGACCCGAAAGGCACGTGGCTTCCCGTCCATACAGTCCGGCCACTGACTCGACAACTCGTCCTCCGCCCCGGATAGCAGCATGTCGCCCGCGACCAGACCGATGCCTCGAGTCGGCCTGTGAACGATGGGAGCGGCGACATCACCGATTCCTTCGAGAAGCGGAAGGAGGGATGAGTAGATGGTTCCGCTGCTGCCGTTTTCCGCCCAGAGCTGCTCCATCGCGTCGTCATCGAGGAACATGCTGGTGAGGTTGGCCTGTGGATCGAGATCAGCGACGAGAACGTTGGAACCCAGTTCCGCGTACATCCATGCCAGGTGGTAGACAAGGGAGGTTTTTCCGACTCCGCCCTTGTTGTTGAAGACCGCGACGGTCTTCATGCCGCTTGCCTCACCGTGGCGGCCACCAGTGACGCCTGGAACTCGAACTCCGCTGCCGGATTGCCGTTCCTGGCCAACGCTTCCTGGGCGAGGCGCAGTCCGAGTCCGAAACGCTGCGCAAAGCCCAGATGATGCATGATCTCGGCGACGAGTGGATTGCGATAGTCCGTGTCTTCGCCGCCGAAGTTCTGACGCGTCATGCGGCCGTAGAGGCCCCCTGGGCTCACGATGTCCACTCGATCCGCATACCAGTAAATTCGAACGGGTGCGTTCGTTCCCTCGTAGGTGCGATGCATTACGGCGTTGTAGGCAAGCTGTTTCAGCGCCGCTACCGGATAATCCGGATGTCTGATTTCTCGCGGAACACCTGCGACCTGCGTCCGTACCCGAATATTGATCTCCAAGACTTCGTCCATCCGACGAAGGACATCTTCGAGGCGTCCGCTGATGGTCTTCTGGTCCAGGATCGGATCGGTGATTTCCCGGCCGGCGATGCGGAGGAACTGGACGTAGCTGCCCGGCAACCAAGCTTGCGGGTCGTGCGCGAACGCCAGTGCGGCTCCCCAGGTAGGCCGGTCGCCCTGAAGCAGACGAAGTGAGCGGAGCTGGTGGGACAGAGAACGCGCGTTCGCCTCCAACACTTCTGGGGCGATGGCTCGCGGGAGGTACTCGCGTTCGATGGAGTCCTTGTCCAGGTCCGAGTAGTGCAGGCTCCTGGTGGCTCTCCGATCGAACGGAAGGTCTGTCGCCCTCCGCCGTTCAGCAAGGAGTCGCTCATCCTCAGAAGATGCCAAGTGGACTGAGGGGCCGGCGCGGATCCATACCTCCCCTCGATAGCGGACGGGTGTGTCCAAGGAAGGGCTGACCGTGATAACCGCGACATCACAACCCTTCAGAACGCGTCGCTGGACGGTCATCGACGGGAGGGGGAGAATCGAACCTTCTCCGCGGATGTTCGATAACCGGGTCAGGAGGTCGTCCGTGATTGACAACGAAGCGCAGGAGCCGTCGTTCCGTACCCCCACGAACAAGACACCTGGCTGCTGGTTGCCCGGCAGATCGTTGGCAAACGCACAGATGTTCCGCCGGACCTTCTGGTCATCGGCAGCAGACTCCTTCCGTTCCACCTGATCCGACTCAAGATTGATCATGAGAGCCTCAAGCTCAGCGTCGGAATACGGAGTCATGCCGCCTCAGGGATGGAACAGCGGGAGCATATTGGCCGCGGCGCCCGACACGCGTCACGAACCCTCCGCGGAATGGACGCTGGCGGCGCCGGTGGGAACGGGTCGCTGCCGTCGGCTCCCTACTCCGGTGCCGCGTTTTCCAGGGCCGTCTCCGCGAGACGGCGGGCCGCTTCGGGCAGGCTGTCGGCGTTTCCCACGCCCGAGAAGCGTGGCGCTGGTTGCGGGAGGACAGTGCGACGACAGGACAGGCTACACGTGGAACCCTCCTGCTTCGTCCTCGGCACCGTGAGAATGAGAAATCGGACTACCGCGACAGTTCTGTCCGGACTCTCTCGAGCAGGCTTGCCGCATCCGGATCCGCCTGGAGTTCGACCAGCCGTTCGGCCCGAGGCAGCGCCTCGGACCAGCGGCCCTCCTGGACGTAGAGGATCGCCAGCGCGTTGACATGAGCCGGATTGTCCGGTTCGAGCGCTTCGGCCCGCAGGAGCGCCGCCTCCGCCTCCGCGCGCCGGTCGAGGTGCTGGAGCGCCAGCCCGTGGTTGTAATGAATGCGGGCGTTCTGCGGCAGGAGGGCCGCGGCGCGTTCGAGGTGCTCCAGGGACGCCGCGAGCTCCCCTCGCTCGGCCAGCAGCAGCCCCAGCGAGTAGTGGGCGTCGCCGGCGTCCGGCTCGACCGCGACGGCGTTTCGGAGCACGGTTTCCGCCTCCGCATTCCGGCCGAGTCGGCTGAGCAGTACCGCCAGGTTCAGGCTTGCCGGCAGAAAGGAAGGGTCGAGCGACAGCGACATCCGGTAGTCGCGGACGGCCCTTGAGAGTTCTCCGGTCGCGGTGTGAAAGTTGCCCAGGTTGTAGTGCGCGAGGGGGTTGTCCGGAACCGCGGCCGCCGCAGTTTCGTATTCGGTTCGAGCCGTTTCGAAAACAGCGCGGACGTCTCCCGTCAGCCTCGCGGCAACGGGCGCAATCCCCTCGGCCGCCTGGACCCGGACGGACCGGACGGGGTCCCCCAGGAGTCGGGCCCCCAGCCGCGAGCGATCCGGGTGAGGCAGTGCTCCGAGTCCGGCGGCCGCGGCCATGCGAACGAGCGGTGCCGGGTCCTCAAAGACTTCGGTGACCCGTGAGTAGCCGTCGGATCCAAAAGGCGCAATCTGCCGGAGCGCGGTAGCCCGCACGATCGCCGGCTGCTCCTCGTCCCGGGCGAGGCGAATCAAGCGGTCCAGAGCGCCGGGAATCCCTTCGTGCCCGGCGGCGAGGACCTCCCCGTAGTGGGGTTCCCGGCGCCGTTCGGGGCCGTACCAGGTTGCGATCGTCTGCACGGCCCACTCCTGAGTCTGACCCGTGTGGCATGACGTGCAGACGTCCGGGCTGCCGGCCGCCATCGAGACGTCCGGGCGCGGGATTCGAAAGCTGTGGTCGCGGCGGGGATCCACCTGCATGTAGGTGCGCTCCGGCATGTGGCAGTTCACGCACCGGGCGCCGTCGCTTCCTTCGGGATGGAAGTGGTGATCCGGAGAGTTGTAGTTCTTCGCCGTGAGGGTCGGGAATCGGTCCAGTGGCGCATCGGAATGGTGGCACTGCTCGCAGACGGCATTCCCGAGCACGCGCAGCCGAAGGCTGTGCGGGTTGTGGCAGTCGGTGCACCGCACCCCCTCGGCGAACATCCGGCTCTGCAGGAACGATCCGTATTCGTAGACCTCCCCAAGAATCTGACCGTCGGCATGGTAGAACCCGGGATCGAGAAGCGTGGGGCGGAAGGCGTTCAGGAAGGCGTGGACGGGTGAGCGATCCGGGCGGATCGGCGCCCGGAGGGAATGGCAGGCCGCGCACGACTCGACCTCCCGGCCGGCGTCACCGAAACGAACCTCCAGGGCCGACTCTTCGCCGCCGCCGGCAGGGAAGGGGGTGCGCCCGTCAGCCCACTCGACGTGGCGTTTCCCGGGGCCGTGGCAGCTCTGGCAGCCGACATCGATCGCGCTCCAGGTGGTTTCGTAGGTTTGGCTGGCGGGGTCGTAATTCAATTGCAGGTCCGTCGAATGGCAGTCGGCGCAGCCGGAGTTCCAGTTCTGACGCCATCCCGTCCAGTGAAGCGGATCGCCGGCGGGAATCGCTTCGTCGGGGTACAGGTGGAACCATTCATTCTCGACGGTGTTCCAGGCGATGCCGAGCGCCTGCAGCCGGCCGCCGGGAAGCGGGATCAGGTACTGCTGGAGAGGTTCGACGCCGAACGTGTAGCGGACTTCGAAATCCTGAAGAGTGCCGTCCGGGCCGTCGGTGTTGACGAAGAAGCCTCCGCCCCGGCGGAAGAATCGGGACTGGACCCCGAAGTGGTCGAAGGTGGCGCCGCCAAAGTCGCCGAGCACCGTTTTCTCGGTGGCCTCCTGCATTGCCCGGTCGTGATGGGAGTCGCGCCAGTCGGCGAACTGCTGCACGTGGCAGCCGCCGCAGGCCGAATCCTCAACGTAGTCTGATCCGGCCGGCGGGTCTACCTGATTCGCCGTCCCGGTCACGCCGCCGTCTTCCCGGTGGGCGGTGAATGAGGCCCAGGCAGCCACGACAGCGATCGTGAGCACCACGGCAAGCCACCCGAGGCGCTTCCCGGTGGAAGAGCGCCGGGTCGCGGCGGCCACCGGGCGGGTTGTTCCGCGCCGCTTGCGCAAGTCGGAGTGCTGGTCGCGCCCGGGTCGCTGAACCGCCGACGGATTCCGGAGATGGCCCGATGGGACGGATCAGGGTTCGGGCGTGTGCTCCAGGGCGGCTTCCGCCAGCCGCCGGGCCGTCTCGGCAAGACCCTCCGCGCTCTGGACGTTCGAGAACACCGCGACCGCCACTCCGCGTTCGGGGAGACGGAGCAGGCGGGTGGAACCGCCGGTGGCGCCCCCGGAGTGGGCGACCCAGGTACCCGTGTCGTCGGTCGAGATCCGCCAACCGAGCGCGTATTCGCTCATGGTCCCGTCGGCGAGCCGGTACGGAGTGGTCATCCGGTCGTGCGCATCCGCCGAGAGGATCGTCTCGGCATCCAGCGCGAGCGCGAAGCGGACGAGGTCGGGAGCCCTCGAGATCATTCCGCCGCCGGCCCACTTGATGGAGAGGTCGGCGAAGGGGGCGTTCAGGACCCCTTCGTCGTCGTCGTGTTTCACGTACTGGCGGACCCGGTTCGGGACGATTTCCCCCTGGTGCTCCAGGTAGGTCGCGTCCATTCCCGCCGGTCCCCACACGTTTTCGTGCATGTATTCGTCGAAGGTCTGTCCCGAGACGTTCTCGACGATGCCGGCCACGATGTTCCAGGCGTAGGACGAGTAGCTGTACTGCGTGCTGGGTTCGAAGAGGAGCGGGTCGTCCTTGAAGATCTCGATCGCGGCCTCGATCGTGTCGAAATGGTCCTTCATGTCCATCTCCCCCGGGTTGTAGTGGCGGATTCCCGAGGTGTGGGTCATCAGGTGGCGGACCGTGACCGGGTGCTCCTTCTCCGGGAAGGCCGGGAAGTAGGTCTGGACCTCGGCGTCGAGGTCGACGGCGCCCCGGTCCACGAGCTGCATCAGCGCGACCCCGGCGACCGGCTTCGAGATGGACGCGATCCGGTACACGCTGTCCGCGGTCGCCGGGACCCCATTCTCGACATCGGCCAGTCCCGAGGCGCCGCTCCAGATCAGCTCGCCGTCTACGGCGACCGCGGCAGAGAGACCGGGACTGCCGGCGGCGTCCCGGGCGTCCGCGACAATCGCCGCGAGCGTCTCGTCAAGGGTGGGTTCGGGTTCTGACCCGCTGCATCCGCCGAATAGTGCGAAGAGCGCTACCGCGGCCGGCAGCCGCCGGTCAGGGGTTCGGAAGGCCAGGCGATGCATGGCTTTGCCTCCTATGGATCGTTGGCGGGCAGATGGGCGGTGGCTGCCTCCCACACCCGCTCGAAATTGCCGCCGAGGATCGCCTCGACTTCATCGCTGCCGAAACCGGCCTCGGCAAGGGCTTCGGCGATGGCTTCGAAGTTGGCCTCGTCCCCGAATCCTTCGCTGTAGGCCGACATGCCTCTCAGATCGCTTCCGATGCCCGCCGCATCCATCCCGCCGGTATCCGTGATGTGGCGGATGTGCCGCGCCATGTCGGAGACGGTGGGAACCTGGCTCCCGTTGGGCCAGATCCCGATCACGCCGCCGTCCTCGGCAATCGCGCGGATCTCGGGGTCACGAAGGTTCCGGTCTGCCTCGCCGAGCGCAAACGCCCCGGTGTGGCTGAAGATGACCGGCGCGGTGGAGAGTTCGAGGGTGTCGCGGATGGTTTCGGGGTTGGCGTGGGCGAGGTCGATCACGATCCCGAGCCGGTTGCACTCGCGCACGACCTCTCGCCCGAACTCGGTCAGACCTCCCGGGGTGTAGGGCCAGGTCTGGATGTGGCCGATCCCGTTCGGCCGAAAATGGACGAGCTGTGCCAGCGCGAGCCCCATTTCGTGCAGCTCGTGGAGCCGCTCGATCCTGCCCTCGAGCGAATCGCTGCCCTCGACCGCGGGCAGGATGGCGAGCTTGCCGTCGGACCGGGCCTGCCGCGCCTCCGCCGGCGTCCGCACGAAGACCGCATTGCCTTCGGCGACCGTCCGGGTCAGCCGTTCGAAGCGGTCGAGGGTGTATTCCCAAGGCTCTTCCGGATTGGGCCGGCGATTTCCGGATTCGATCCGGGTGCCGTCGCGCAGGACGTAACCGCCCCGATACGGAGTATCCGTGCTGATGGTCGCCACCACCGCGTCCATGCCGCGGTCCAGGTAGCGGGCGATCTCCTCGTCGCTGATCCGGGGCACGTTGGCCCGGTGGAACCGTGACGGATGGGAGTGGAGGTCGATGCGAAGCGGATCCTCATCCTGCGCCGCGGCAGGACTGACGGTGAGCGCAGATACCGAGAGACAGGCGACCGCCAGCGGCAGCGCTACCGGGGCCGGGAGCCGTCGCCGGCAGCATGCTCGCCGAACGCCGGAAACGGTCACCTACTCCTGTGCGTCGGTGGTTTCCATCGGCAGCACCACCCGGGCGACGCCGTCCCTGATTTCGAACTGCGTCCCGTAGGGCTCCGAGAGGCGCACCAGATCCTGCAGGATCTTGTCGGCGAGTTCGCCCTCGGCCATCATCGGCCGGCCGCGAACGTGGCGTGGCTGACCGAATCCGAGGTCGATCGGGTGGAGCGTCAACTCGACGAGCTGCTGGCCGCTCCACTCCGGCACCGCGATGACCGCTTCCCAGATCTCGGGGATAGCCGGGAATCCGGTGGTGTCGTTGTTGTAACGGGCCTCGTTGAAGTCGGCGAGGCCATCGCCCTCGCCGAGCCCGAACCGGTGGTAGTTCTCGTAGGGGAGGCGTTGCAGCGTCTCGTTCTGGAACACGAAGTCGCCGAGGCTGTAGAGAATCGGCGCCCCTTTGTACATCTCGATGGCGCGCAGCGCATGGGGGCCGTGCCCCACGAAGACCGAGGCGCCGGCGTCCACCATCGCCCGGGCGAAGGTCTCGAGGAACTGGGCGGGGACCATGCGGCTGTCAGGGCCGGGCCGGCCCTCGTGCGCGTGGATCGTCACCATGACGTAATCGGCCTGGCGCTTGGCATTGCTGACGATCATGGCGATCTCCGCCATGTCCTCGGGGTGCGGCTCGGTCCGTACCCCGGGCGCGTCCGCGAGTTCGAACCGGTTGCGGAGGAAATTCAGCCTGTCCCCTGACGCGGGCGGGTTCATCTTGAGGTCGCGCATGGTGGCGCGGACGCCCTCGAGCTGCTCCCTGGTGACCTCGTAGGTGCGGATGTGCCGCAGGGGACTCAGGCCCGGCCGCGGCGGGATGTCGTCACGCGACTTGCCCGCCATCGAATGGCCGGGGAAGGTCGAGGCAAGCGAAATCATCGCCACCCGGCCGTCCTTCGTCTCGATGAATTTGGCTTCGCGGGCCTCCGCAAGGCTGCGTCCCACTCCCGCGGCGACGATGCCGGCTTCCCGGATGTACTTCTCGGTGAGCAGCATGGCCGGCGGTCCGTAATCCCCGGAGTGGTTGTTGGCCAGCGATCCGATGTCGATCCCGGCCCAGACGAACTCCTTGACCAGTTCGGGCTGGGCCCGCATGTAGGTGCCCCCGCTGGAACTCATCGGGTAGGACTCCCAGTCGTGGAAGAGGACCTCCACGTTGGTGAACGCCAGGTCGGCGCCCCGCAGGAGATCGACCATCCGCAGGAACTGCGGCTCCTCGTACACACTCAGCTTGCGGGTGATGATCGAATCCCCCGTCAGCGCCATGGTGAAGCGTTCCTGGGCGAGGGACTCGGCCGCGAGTCCGGCGGGCAGGGCGCCCGCCGCGAGGGCGAGGAGAAATCGGGATGTTCTTGTCTTGTTGGCCATGGACAGGGTCCTCCGCGAGACCCGCGAGTATGGCAGAAAGGAGGCCCCTTCCGGGAACGCCGGCCTCCCCTTGCGCGTGCTTCCGTTCTAGCGGCGGTAATCCAGCGGCGGCGGGCGGTCCCCGAGCAGCGGCTCGTAGACGAAGTCCGGCCCCCGGGCGGCGTTCAATTCTTCGAGTGCGGCGGCGAGATGAGAGGGATCCTCGAAGAGGTCGGCGCCCGTGCGCGCGAGCACCTGGGCGGCGAGGTGCATTCCCTTGAGCCCGATGCTCGTCCCGCCGCAGGCGACGGCCTGCCAACTGTGGGACGGGGTTCCAGGCACCCAGGTCGCGGTCCGGAACTGCGCCGTGGGCACCACCCAGCTCACGTCGGCCACGTCGGTGGAGCCGCCGGCCGGGGTCCGCCGCCACTCCATGACTTCCTCCTGGGACCCGATCGGGCGCGGCCGCGGCAGGTGCTTCTGGATTTCCTCGGCGAAGGCGCGCTCCTCCTCGGTATAGGAGTAGCCGCCGACCGCCTTCATGTTCGCGTAGAGCAGCCGGCCGATGTGCTCGTTCGGGAGCAGGTTGTAGATCCCGTGGATCATCTCGTGCTCGACCACGGTTCCCGTCCCGAGCGCCGCCGCCTCGGCGGTCTTCAGAATCCGCTCCCAATTGGCGCGGGCGGTTTCGACCGTGGGATGCCGGTTGTAGTAATAGACCTCGGCGAAGTTCGGGACCACGTTCGGGGCTTCACCGCCCCGGGTGATCACGTAGTGGATGCGGGTGCGCTCGTGGACGTGTTCGCGCATCAGGTTGACCATGAAGTTCATGGCCTCCACGGCGTCAAGCGCCGATCGTCCCTGGTCCGGAGCTCCGGCGGCGTGCGCCGACATTCCCCGGAAGCGGAACTTGGCGGACAGGTTCGCGAGCGAGTCGCCCGGGCTGGCGTCATTGCGATCCCCGGGATGCCAGGCGAGCACCGCGTCCACATCGGCGAAGAGCCCTTCGCGGACCATGTACACCTTGCCTGCGCCGCCCTCTTCGGCGGGAGTGCCGTACACCCGGATCCTCCCCGGCGTTCCCGACCGCTCCAGCCAGTCCTTGATCGCGAGGCCGGCCGCCACCGAAGCCGTGCCGAACAGGTGATGGCCACAGGCGTGCCCGGCGCCCACCCCTTCGCGTTCAAGGGGCTCCGGAACCGCTGCCTGGCTCACTCCCGGCAGGGCGTCGAACTCGGCAAGGATGCCGATCACCGGGCCCCCGGAGCCCCACTCGGCGATGAATCCGGTCGGCATTCCGGCGACGCCGGCGTCCACGGTGAAACCGCCCGCGGTGAGCTGCTCCTGAAGGAGTCCGGAGCTTCGCTCTTCCTGATAGCCAACCTCCGCCCAGTCCCAGATACGGAGCGCCACTTCCTCGAAGTCGGTGCGCTGGGCGTTCAGGAACTGCGAGATGACGGCGTCGGCGTCTCCGTCCTGGGCGAGGGACGCCGCGGGGAGCAGGAACGCGGCGAGCAGCAGGGCGAGCGGCACACGGGGAATTCGCATCACGGTGGGACCTCCACGGACGGTGAACGACGTTGAAATCGGCCATCGAGTGTACCCGGCGGTGGGCGTTTCCCGGCGTCCTCCCGGACCGGCCGTCACGCTACAGTGCGCCCATGACGAAATACGGATTGCGATCGGCATTGGCGGCGCTTCTCATGCTGGTGTGCGCCGCTGCGGGGCACGCCGATGACCGGGGGGAAAAGAAAGGCGCCAGGAACGGAGTGGAAGAGATCCGACCGGACGGTGAGGAGCCTTCCCGGGAACATTCCCGACCGGTGTTCGCGCTCCGTTCCGGCAGTGCAGCGACGCTGCCTGGCGCTCCGGCTCAGGGCTTTTCCGCGTCTCCCGGGAGGCACATGGAGTTCTTCGGCCGCATCGGGCTGTCGCTCGTGAGCGTCACGGCCGAGGATGCGATCGGGCTGGCGGCCGGAATCCCGGGTGATGTGGACTCCTTGTCTGCCTCTCGGCTCGTCTCCGAGTTCGGTTGGGGAGGGGGCGCCCGGCTGATGTCCGGGAGTTGGGGAATCGAAGGCACTTACAGCGTTTTCGAGAGCCTGTCCCTTTCGCCCGGATGGCTCGTCTCGGACGACATCACGGCTGGCGAAGAAACGACGGGGATCCTCGATCTACCGCTGGTCGCGTCGAAGGCTGATGTCTTCGTGGGGCAGATCGTGCGCGCCTTTCCGCTGTCGCGCACCACGGAGCTTTTCGCAGGCGTCGGCGCCGGCTGGATGCGGGCTGCCGATTCGAGCACGGACCGCTTGCTCTCCGGAGCGGGGTTCCCGGATCCGGACCAGATCACGGGAGACGCGCCCCCGGACATCCCACCGGAGTTCCTGGAAGCGCTCGTCCCCGAGGTGGAGTTCACCGCCAATCGCAGTTCCGTCGTGTTTGCCGGCTCGCTGGGGCTTTCGTTTCGCGCCGGACGGATTCTCCTGCGTCCGCGGGTGGACGTCATCATCTCCCGCGCGCTGACCACCGAGTTGACGCTGGGCTTTCCCGGCCTCGCGGATCTGGATTTGCCCGAGGCCGATGACCTGGGCATTCCCGAGTTCAGCTACACCACCAGCGTAACCCCGCGGATTTACCTGTTCTCCGTGGACATCGGGCTGTCGAACTGATCGGGAAGAACGGATCCGGTGCGGTCACCGGGAGAGCTGGCGCCGGCACTCGGGCCGGCATGGTTGGGCCCATGCTTCGGCTGGTGATGCTGGCAGCGCTCGTGGGGCCCATCCCGGCGGCTGCCACCACGGGTGCCGAAGAACGGGAGCGGCGCCTGTCCGGGGTCCAGCCGGCGGAGGAGACACAACGGCCGCGTCCGCAGGAAGAGGGTCCGGCCTGGGAGATTCAGGTCGCGGGTCACGGCGGCGCTGCCGGACTGGTTTCGCGCGGAGAGGTGAGACTCGCACTGGCGAGCACTCTGGGCCCGGCGGACGAAACCGTGGGCTACTCCCGTGAGCGAAGTTGGGGTGCGGGTCTCCGGCTGATGCGGGACCGCTGGGGAGTGGAGGCGCGGCACCACCGGGTCGCGGGCAGGGGATTCACGCCGTCCGCGATGATGCGCGAAACCCACTTGTTGGGGTCACAGGACCTGGCGATCACCGAGTCGGCGGATGATCTTCTGAGCGCGTTTGCCGTTCGGGAGTTTCCGTTGGTGGACGGGAAGGCTCGGCTCTATCTTGCGGTGGGGGGCGGCTATCTGCTGATGGGAGGAGATTCCGGCCGGCTGGTGCTCGAAGACCTCCCCCCCGGGGTTTCCCGAAGCGGCAGCTTCGACGGCGTAATCCGTGACGGCACGGTCGAGATGACAGGAGGCGACTTCCTGGCGGATCGCGGTACCCCGGTCTTTGGTGGTTCGCTCGGCCTTACCGTCAAGATGGGACAGTTGATCGTGCGTCCCCGGTTCGATGTCTACTTCGGTGGGGCGCGCAGTACTGAAGAAAGCTGGGACATGCAGTTTGACTTCGCCGAGGTCGAGCACCGGACCGAGGCCACGATGACCCTCAACACGACCATGCGGCCGCGGTTCTTCCTGTTCAGCGTGGACGTGGGGTGGTCTTCCAGACCGTAGGTCCGCTCTCGGCGCCCGCGCGGTGATCGGCCGCCGGGGAGCCCGGCATCGCCTGGAAGGAACGTTCCGTCAGTAGCCCCAGACAGTTTCCACATCCGGACAGCGGAGAAGACGTGCGTCTGCGGTCACGAGGCGCAAACCGAACACCTTCGCGGTGGCGGCGATGAACCGGTCAGCCGGATCTTCATGGCTGAGCCGAAGTCGGCGACTGGCGGCCGCGACCTCGAAGGTGAGGGGAACCTCCCGGACGGAACGCGCCGCTTCTCGAAGCCATGTTTGCGGACTGGGGGATAGCGCGATGCGACCCTTCTCGGCCAGGAGCAGGACTTCCCAGAAGCTGATCGGGGAGAGCCGTGGAGGTTCAGACGCAACCTCGAACTCACGCCTGATCGATGCGGGAAGGCGATCGGGTTCGTTCACGCCCCATAGCCAGACGTGGGTGTCGAGCAGGTACGGCACTTAACGGAGGGCTTCCCACTCGGTGGGCTCTGAAGCCGGCGCGATGATGTCGCCGCGGATCTCTACCGAGTCTTTCATCGAACCGAGCCAACTGGCCGCCGGGCTCGGAGCTGGAGGGATGATCCTGGCAATCGGTTCCCCGCGGCGGGTAATCAGGATCGGTTCGCGAGTCTGGGCAACCCGGTCCAGCACGGCGAGGCAAGTGGCCTTGAACTTCGAAATCTGCATTCGCTCCATGAACAGAGACTACCATGGTCAAGTATCATGGTCTACTTTTCCAGAACCTGCTGGCCGCACCGAGAGAACTGGCTGGAGGTCGGCTGAAGGCTCCGGGCTAGCGGCGGGAAGACCAGCCGAGGTCCACGCTGAAGAGGACGAAGAGCGGACGCCTGGTGACTTCGACTGCTTCGGTTCCGAGGTCAACCCACCGAGGGCCGGCTCCCGGCAGGTCGAACTCTCCCGCTACGTCCCAGTTCGCGGTGGTCCGGTGCGTTCGGCCGAGGAGCACGTCAACGCGCGGCCGTACGAAGAACCGCCCGGTCCCCAGGGTGAGTCCCGCGGATCCGGCTACCACGAACGAAGACCGGCCCGTCTGCTCCTCCTGGAGCGCGAGACGGTTGGAGAGACTCTGCCGAACGCGCGGTTCGACTTCGGCCGCGTAGAAATCGGTAAGCAGGATCTCGTCTCTGCGGCTCGTGTCCAACGTAGGAAACCGGAGATAACCGGCCCCGAGTCCGAAGAAGAGTTGGGCACGTCCGGACGCGATCCGGGATTGGAGAATTCCCTGGGCGATCAGCAGATTCTCGGGTTCTTCACCCGGCGCCAGCCCTCGCAAAGGTTCGAGAGCTGTCTGCTGGATCAGGCTGCCGGGTTGGAATGCGCCGTTCGGGATCCGCACATACTGGGTCTCGAAGCCCCAGCGCCCGCGCATCGCGCGAAAGCCCGCTCCCCACACCGGCTCCTGATTGGACCGCGATGCCTCCGTAAGAAACGTCAAGGGATAGGGGGCCGAGGTGTCAAGAACCGTCCCGGTCCACGCCACTTCACCGTTGGCCGGGATACGGGCAACTCCGCCGCGCGCGAATACCTCGAAGTCCCAGTCGGGTCCCGTTCCCAGCGGGGCGTCCTCGGCGGCAGAAGAGTCGTCCCGGCGTTCGTCCTCGCGCTCGGGCGTGAGCCCGAGCGCCAAGGAGGGAATTCCGAGGAAGGCGGTCAGGAGCAGTACGAAGTGCATACGACACCTCCGGCCGGAGCGTTCTTATCGTAGCGCCCGGAAGCCCGCTCACGCGTATGCGACGCACCGTGTACAAACAAAAAGGCGCCGGCCCGCGAGGGCCGGCGCCTTGAAGGTGCTTGAGGGGTCGCCTAGAAGCGGAGGGTCCCCCGGAGGAGCATGGTGCGGGCGTTCTGCCGGCTCCGGAGCTCCAGGAAGGCGGCCTTCCACGTCCGGTTGGCACCGCTATAGGTGAACTGGTTGTGGTTTGCCGCGTCGAGCAGGTTGAACGCCTGGGCCTGGACCTCGAACTGGGCGGGGCCGAGATCGAGGATCTTGCCGAGTGAGAAGCCCACCGTGTGAACGGTCGGCGCCTGCACCTGGAGTTCGCCCCGGTCCGCACCGACGATGCGATAGCGGGTTGCCAGCGGGTTCGAGAAGCCGTTGTTCGAGCTGCCTGGGCCGTACTGGGTCACCAGCGGATCGTCGGCGCTCAGCCGGTTGATCGGCGGCCCCGACCAGGGACCGGCGTTCGCCGTGTAGCTCACCGCCAAGGTCACGTCATACGGCATCAGATAGCTCATGCCGCCCCGGACGGAGAACTGCCGCCAGGTCGGCGCGTACGACAGGTTGCTGGAGTCGCGCAGGGTGTTCTGCTCGTTGTTGCCGCGGGGCATGTAGAGCGCCTTGCTGGAGTTGAACTTCTCCGGCTGGATATAGCGCGCCGGATCGTTCGGGTTCCAGTCGCCCGCGAAGCCCTGCCACTGCCGGCTGATGTTCAGGGTGGCGGACATCCGCTCGGTGCGCCGGGTCGTGGTGATCTCGACGGCGGTGTACACCAGCTTGCTCCAACTGTTGTTGGTCTGCTGGAGAATGTTGCCGTAGTCAGCGTCCACCGCACCGTACTGGAACTCTCCCAACGGAACCGGCGCCGGGGCCGACGACGGGTAGTAGCCGTTCTGCTCGAGGAGCGCGTAGTTGTCCGTGTAACGCCGGTGCACCAGCGCCACGTCCATGGCGAACTGTCCCTGGAACTGGCGGCGCAATCCGACGATCGCTTCATCCACGAAGGGCTGGCCGATGTCCGCGTCGAACAGGTATTCCCGAGGGATGCCGGCGGAAGGCGGTGTATATCGGTCGAAGTCCGCGATGCCGTCACCGTTGTGGTCGTACTCCACGTAGGTGCCGACTGACGATGCCCCGTGAACCCGGGTGATGTTGTCGCGGCCGTTCATCTGCTCGTGGACGCGGCCGACGTTGCCACGCAGGATGTTGCGGCCGTCCTCGGTGATCTGGTACGCGAATCCGGCCCGCGGTCCGAGCGCCAGCGTGTTCATGCGCTCGAAGTTCTGGATGTTGTCGTAGCGCTTCACGAAGTCGGCGCGGACGCCGAGGTTCACTGTCAGGCGTTCTATCGGCTTCCAGGAATCCTGGAGGTAGAGGCCGAGATCGCTGTCCTGGGCGTCAATGGTCTTGAGCGAATCGATGGGCCCGTTCGCATCCCCCGTGCGGCGCCGCTCGAACCAACGGGTGCCCACCGCCAGAGTCGGATCGCTTGTCGGGTTCCCGTTCGCGTCCACCGGCGTGTGGTACTCGGTGCCCCAGCCAGCGGTTGTCGAATAGATGGTCGTGCTGGGATAGGTGTTCCAGGGAGCGGCATAGATACCGAAACCGATTTCGTGCGAGCCGGCAGCGTTGTCGATGTAGCGGGTCATGTCGGCCCGCAGCAGCACGAGCCGGGCGGGACGCTCCGAGCCGTTGCCGGTGCCGAGCGCGGCGATGCGGCCCCCGCGACTGACGGTGCCGCTGTCGTTCACGGAATAACCGGCGTGGACCTCGACGTACGGCACGATGCTGTCGAGTTGTGGCTGGATGTCCAACGGCCTCTGCGACGCCTTGTTGTTGTAAGACAGGGTGAACTGCCCGGTCGTCGAAGTGCCGAAGACCGAGGTCAGCTTGGCGCCGTAGAGGTTGCCGCCGGTCTGTACGGTGTAGCGCGGAGCGAGGTCGTACTCGCGGTTTGAGGTGTTCTCGGTAGTGTCGCGCTGGTAATACACGTTCAGTTCGTGGCTCGGGTTGAGCTGCGCACTCACCTTGGCGTAGGGCTGGTGGCTCCTCGTGGTGTTCAGGAACTCGCTATACACCGGAGTCGTACCGAGACTGCCCATGGGAAGTCCGCCGAGAGCGTTCAGTCGCTCGATGTCCGTGGAACCACGGCTGATCCGGGCCGCCAGGTCGGCGTACCGGTAGGCCGCGAAGAACCAGGCCTTGTCCTGCACGATCGGGCCGCCGACCGAGAAGTCGGACTGCCGGACCTGGTGCGCGGTGGGAGTGCCGGCCGCTCCGGCGCCGCCCTCGGGCGGGTTGTACACGCCGAGCGCTTGGAAGTTGGACTTCTCCGACGCGAACGGGTTGAAACCGCTGGGGAGTTCATTGTCCCCGAAGAAGCCGCCGGAACCGGCCTCGTCGCCGGTGCCCCAGTCGAAGTCTTGGAGATCGTAGGCCGCCGACGCGGTGATGTCGTTACCGCCGCTCCGGGTGACCACGTTGATGATCAGGCCGGTCCCCATGGGGTCCTTGGCCTCGGCGCCGCCGGTCTTCACCGACATGTCCTCCATCATGTCGGCATTCATTCCGACATAGGTGACCTGCGAATCGGTGTAGCCGGCCGCCGCCATGCCCTCGAGCTGGATCACGTGGGCGAAGTGCTCGGTCGCGTGACCGAAATACACCATCCGGCCGGAGCCGTCGTCGAAGGGACGGGCGTTGACGCCCGGGGTCATCTCGAGGAAATCGCTCCAGTTGCCACGGGCCTGAATGGGCAGGTCGCGCTGGAGGTCGCCCTCGATCGTCAGGATGTTCCCTGGGCGCGAGATCTCGAGCATCGGGGTCTCGGCGGTGACCGTGACCGTCTCCTGGACGGTGCTGATCGACATCACCGGGTCGACACCGATGTTCGTGCTGGCCCGCACGAGGATGCCTTCCTGGCGGTAGGTGGCAAAGCCGGAAAGCGAGGCCTCCACGGCGTAGTCGCCCACGGGCAGGTTGAGCAGCCGATAGCCGCCCTGACCGTCGGTGACGGTGGTGGCGGGGCTGATAAGCGCCGGGCTCATCGCGGTGACCGTGACTCCCGGAAGCACGGCGCCCGAGTCGTCGGTGACCGTGCCGCGGATACTGGAGTCGCCGCCCTGTCCGAACGCGATGGCCGGAAGGGCGAGGGACGCCGCGAGAAGCAGCGCGAAAGTTGACTTCCGCATGGTTCCTCCTCTGCGAGGTGTCTGAGATTTATGGGGACGCGGACCGACCGGTATCGCTGCCGCGAGAGAAGTTGGTAGCGCGAAAAGAGGCAACGATTATGCCATGGATCGGAGCCGGTACGAAGAAATCATTCAAGAACTCGATTTTTGTTTGGTTTACGCCCGCTTGGCGATCCGTTCGGATCCGTTCGCAGTCCAACGAACCGGATCAGGCGGCTGAAATCTTGAACCGGCCGATTGCTACGGTCGTTACCGGGGACCGGGTGAGACGCCGGCGCGGAGGGTCGCAAGCAACTCCTGCACTTCCGGCTGCTCCGGGTCCAGGCGCAGCGACTGCTCGAGGTACGGAATGGCGCGCGCGCCGTTGCCGCCTGCGGTGAGGGACCAGGAAAGCGCGTTGAGGAGCGCCGGATCCGGGGCCTGGAGGGGGAGGGAACGTTCGTAGAGTTCGACCGCTCGCGGGTGATTGCCGGACTCCCGATGGGCATCGCCCAGCACCCGGAGCACCATGGCGTCCCCGGGCGCTTGGGCGAGCGCGGGCTCGAGCAGGCGGACCGCGGCCCGCGGTTCCCCATCGTCGAGCGCGAACCTTCCGAGGGCCAATCGCACCCGGCCGAGATTCGGGTTCTCGCCGAGCGATGCTTCGAATGTGGCGCGAGCGCGTTCAAGGTTCCCGGCGCGCAGCCACTGTTCCCCAAGGGCCGCGGACACGGCTCCGGGGGATTCATCGGGAGAGTCGCTGAGCCCCCACGGGACCGCGACGCGGCTCCGGGCGTTCAGGTCGAAAACCATCGACCGGGGCTCCGCGCCCACGTCTACCGAAAGCACGTAGCGGCCGGACTCCCACCCGGTCGTCGCCGGTTGCCAGACGGCGAGGCCGTCACTGACCGGAACCTCCTCCTCGAGGAGGGGCTCCTGGGCCGATCCTGACTCCTCGGCGGGGCGGGTCTCCTGGGCCGCCCCTGCCCCCGCGGGGGCGCCCCGGGGCGTCCCCGGGAAGACGAGCCGCTCGTGTTCCGGTGCCGACGCGATCGCCCGGATCGGGTTTCCAGCCGCCACGACACCGCGTCCGTTGGGAACGAGCTGGGAAGCGCCCGCCAGCCACGCGCGCACCCCGGGGCTCGGAACGGATTGGGGCGGGGCGTGGAGGAGCCAGGGCCGGGAGAATGAGGGGCCGGTTCGGGGAACGCGGAGGCCGTCCTCGAAGACGGTGTATTCGGTGCGGGCGTCGTTTTTGAGGATTACCCGGAAACGGAAGTCCCCGGGGATCAGGGGAAATGTGCCCCGGTAGGTGAAGGGCCGGGCGCCGACGTCCTGAAGCTGGGTCCCGGTCAGGCGCAGGAATGGGGTCACCACGAAGTCGTGTATGACGTCGCCGTCCGGAGTGGTGACCTCTCCCGTGACTTCGAACCGGGTGAAGTAGTCGGTTCCCCGTTCTTCGCGCGCCAGCGTGAAGTGCTGCGGTTCGATTTCTATCGCGTAGTGCACGAAGAACGAGCCGGTTTCGGACCCGGGAAGCACCCGCGCGAGTCCGGCGCTCGGCACGAAGTTGAAGAGGTACTCACTCTCGACCAGACCGCGTCCCGCCTCGGCGCCGCTGACCCAGTTGGTGTCCAGCAGCCGGTAGGGCGCCCGGTTGATGTCCGACATGAGCGTCTGGGTCTGGAGAATTTCCATTTCCGGTTGCACCAGACTGGCGGTCACCCCGCGGTCGGCGCGCATCGTGATGCTGGCGTGCGCGAGTTGGGGCGAGATTTCCTGCAGGGTCACGAAGGCTTCCGCCCGGGATTCGCCGTCCGTGAACGACTGGGCCGGCAACAGTTCTTCCGGCTGGTGGATCACGTGGTTGAACTGGATGAAGGGGCCGGCGTTGTATTCCCGGAAGAAGAGAACGTAGATGGGCGGCAGCAGTTGTTCTTGCCGCGCCAGGTAGAACCACAGTTCCGTCTGGTAGAGCCCCGGGACCGAGGCGAAGGTCTCCCGCTCTTCGGGCTCGCCGAGCTGGATGTAGATGCGGCCCCGGTCGGTCAACCAGCCGGGCAGCCCGGTTTCACCGCCGAGCCGGGTGTTCGCGTACTCGATGCGCCGGTAGTGCTCAGTCTGAAACTCGTTTTCCGGAGTCAACGGTTCGGGATCGCGGCGCTGCCAGAAGGCCGTGATGAACGCCTCGCGTTCGGCTTCGGACTGGAGCTTCTCGAAGGCGTCCTTCTCGCGATCGCTGATGATGTAAACGACGTCGTATTCCAGCCACTTCCGGTGCTCGTCGGAGAGGGAGAAGAGGCCCTGGGCCGCGGCGGACAGGGGCGCCGCGAGGAGGAGGGACGCGAGCAGCAGCAGCAGCAGCGGCAGGCGGGACGGGGGGGACGCGGTCATGGAACCGCGTTCATTCTGACCGCAGCCTGATATGAGTCACGGGGATTCCGCGCCGACGGGCGCCTCTCCCGGTTCAGGGAGCGCGGTCGCCCCGAGGCGGGGGGAGAAAATGAGTTCGGCGTTTGTGGGGGCGGCGGCCGCCAGGAGGCGGGCGAAGAAGTCTGATTCGCTGTTCGCGGAGGAGGCCGCCGACAGGACGGCTTCATCCGACGCGGCGGCCAACGCGGCGCGGTGGCGGCGGGGCGGGAAGCCCGGCGAAACTGCGATTCCCCGCGACGCCAGGATCCCGAGCAGCAGCCCCGCGCGGCCTTCGGCGCGTCCTTCGCCACGGGCTTCGCGGGCGAGGGAACGGAGGAGGGGGTCATCATTCGGGCCGGTGCCCTCGCGCTCGCCGAGCGTCCGGCCGATGCGGGCGAGGACCGCCACGGTTTCGTCCGAAACCACGAGCTCGTTCAGCGCCCGATGGATCTCTTCCGCCCGCCAACCGGGGAATGCGCGGCTCGCTGCCGACAGCACGAACCGCTGCTCCTCCAGCAGATAGATCGTCAGACCCGGCCGCAGGCCCCGCGGGCGGCTGCGGGAGTATGCATCCGGAACCTCCACCCACACTTCCGGGAACCCCCACTGTTCGTATGCCTTCAGCCGGTTGCCGCGCACGTCGGTGGTGTGGTCCACCTCCAGCACCACGTCCGGGTATTCCTGCTCGCCCACGCTCAGGAAGCCGGTTCCGGAGCTTGCCGCCCGCTCCGGGTGGAGGAACACCATCTCGTCGGGGTGCATCGCCTGCACCTTTCGCCCGTCGGCGTCCAGCAGCCGCAACTGCGATTCGCCGAGGCAGCGGATCGGAGATCCCCGCAGATGGGAAATGTCGCGCACGAGCGCGGCCAGCATTGCCTTCGGTCCTTCGTGTTCCTGCCGTGCCGCCTCGCGCACCATCCAGGCGAGGCCGGCTTCGGAGTCGAAGAACTCCACCCGTTCATCCCCGAGGGCGTCGTACTCGGCCAGCGTCATCCGGCACGAGTCACAGCCGACGAACCGGAGCGCGGACACCGGGATCCGCCGCCTCCCCGGGGCCCGCGTGGGGATGCGGCGGTGCGGCGCCGCCGCGACGGTTCCCGATGCCGCCGCCACGCTCATGGACGCCAGTCTATCGCCGCGCGCTGATGCGGCGGCGGAGGTCGCTACGGCCCGCCGGTGAGGCGGAGGGCGGCGAACAGGAGCCCGGCGACGGCGAGTGCGATCCCGATTCCCCCCTTCGGGAGACGCACCTCAAGATCGGCGAGATCCGTCTTGGTGGCGAGGTGTGCGAGTTGTGCGTCGTCGGCGCGGGCGACTTCGGCGACGATGGCGCGCGCTACGGCAGGGTCGGCCCCGGCGGCCGTGATGCGTTCGATGGCGGCGGCGGTATCGAGGGTGTATGCCATCGTCGGAAGAACACTCTAGCGGTTCGTCCTACGGCCGAATTGCCATCTGGACCAGAGCCTCGCGGAGCGCGGCGGCGGCGTCCTTCACGGCGTCGCTGTTGTCGCCGTCGAAGGTGATGCGCGTTCCCGCGGGCACGGGGTAGGAGCCGATCTGGACCCCCGGATGGGCGGCCACCAGGCGGTCGAGTAGCGGGATCAGTTCCTCCTCCGGGCGGGGGACCATTTCTTCTTCCGCGAAGTAGGCCGGCCCATCCGGGATGCACTCCGCCAGGATTTCCAGTTTGCGTTCGAAGACCGGAGGCAGGCCGGGGAGAATCCACACGTTCCGCATCACGGGGACCGGCCAGGCGCCGCTCGCGCCCTCGCGGAGTTCGCAGCCTTCGGGGACACGGGCGAGGTCGCGGTGGGTGGCTTCGAGGCCGCGTTCCCGGAGGGTGGCGAGGAAACGGGGATGGTGGACCACCGGCGTCCCGAAGGCCTGCGCGACGCCCTCCATCGTCACGTCGTCATGGGTGGCGCCGACCCCGCCGGAAGTGAACACGAAGTCGTGCGCGCCGGAAAGGGCCGCGACCTCGGCGGCAATGGTCTTGGGCTCGTCGGGGATCGTGACCACCCGGCGGAGCGACACGCCCTTGTCCCGGAGCAAGCGGGCGAGGAGGCGGGTGTTCGTGTCCGCGATCTTGCCGGAGAGGATCTCGTTCCCGATCACCACCAGGGCCGCGGTGCGGCGCGGCGGTGTCGCAGTGCGGACGTCGCGGCCCTCGGAGCCGCGATCCCGGTCCGAAGGCTCCCCCCGGGAGACTGGCTGGTGCGGCGAGGCGGCGGTGGGGTGGCGCGGGGGCGCCGGGACTTGCTCCCCGGCCGCCTCGTCCGTCGTGGTGGGTTCGGCGGCGGCGACCGGGTCCGGTGGGTGGCTCTCCAAAGCGGCGAGGAAGCGGGCGCCGTACTTCTCGATCTTTGCCGGGCCGATGCCGTGGATCCGGCCGAGTTCCGTCGCGGACGCGGGTCTTTGGGCGGCGATCTCCCGGAGCGTGGCGTTCGAGAAAACCATGAAGGCGGGGAGGTTCTCCTCCCGGGCGACCACGAGGCGCAGCGCCCGCAGCGTCTCGAAGAGCGCGGGGTCGGGCGGTTCGGGGACTTCGGACGCGCCACTCGCCGCGCTGGCCGCGGCGCGCGGCCCGGCGCCGGAATCGCCAGCGGCCGGCGCGCGCGTCGGCCGGGTGAGGGTGAGCGACTCGCGGTTGCGGAGGAACGTCCAGCCCGCAGGCGTGAGGGACACGGTCGGGAAGCCGCGCTCGCCCTCGCGGCGCAGCAGGTTCCGGGCGCCGAGTTCGTCGGCCGCATCCCGGAGTTCGTCCTCCCGGTGGTCGCGGGCGATCCCGTGGACGCTCAGCCGGTCGTGGCCGAGTTCCAGCACCCGCTTCGCCCGGGACCCCCGCAGCACCGCGACGACGTGCGCCATGCCGAAGCGCTGTCCGGTACGGACCACCGCGGAAAGGATCTTCTGGGCGATCTCGGTGGCGTCGTATTCCTCGAGGTCGCCGGAGGCGTCGGGCCCGAGACAAACGTCGCAGCCGCCGCACGCCGCCGCGCCGTCGAGTGAGGGGTCCGAGAAGTAGTCGAGCAGGTAACGCCTCCGGCACGACTCGAGTTCGCAGTAGGCGATCATCCGGTCCAGGCGTTCGCGCGCCCGGCGGCGCTCGCCGGGGTCCTCGATCTCCTGGATGAATCGCTGCTGGGCCGCGCGGTCGGCGTAGCTGAAGAAGAGGACGCACTCGCTCGGCCGCCCGTCGCGTCCGGCGCGCCCGGTCTCCTGGTAGTAGCCCTCGACCGACTTCGGGAGGTTGTAGTGGGCCACCAGGCGGAGGTCGGGCATGTCGATCCCCATCCCGAAGGCGATGGTCGCCACCACGATCAGCGCGTCCTTGCCGGCGAACCGGTCCTGGGCGTCCCGCCGCTCCCCCGGTTCGAGGCCGGCGTGGTAGGCGATGGCGCGGAAGCCGAGGCCGGCGAGCCGGCCGGCCACCGACTCCGTCTCGCGCCGGGAGAGGCAGTACACGATGCAGGACTCGCCTTCGTGCTCCCGGAGGAGTTCGACCAGCAGATCGAAGGAACGGCGCTTGGGGCGCACCCGGTAGGTCAGGTTGGGCCGGTTGAAGCCGCCGACGAAGAACTCGGGGCTCTCCATCCGGAGCTCCGCGGCGATCTCCCGGCGCACCCGCTCGGTGGCGGTCGCGGTGAGCGCGACGCAGGGCGCCTTCGGCAAGCGCTCCCGGAGCGCGCCGAGGTTTCGGTAGTCGGGCCGGAACTCGTGACCCCACTGGGAGATGCAGTGCGCCTCGTCCACCGCGAGCAGCGCCACCGGGACGCGTTCGAGGAGCCGGGCGAATCCGGAGGTGGCGATGCGCTCGGGTGCGACGTAGAGCAGCCTGACCTCGCCGCGGGCCACCTCCTCGCGGACGAGCCGCGCTTCGTCGGCAGTCAGCGAACTGTTCAGGCAGCGGGCGGCGATGCCGCGGGCGCGGAGCGCGTCCACCTGGTCCTTCATCAGCGCGATGAGTGGGGAGATGACGAGCGAGGTCCCGTCGAGCGCCAGCGCCGGCAACTGGTAGCAGAGCGATTTGCCCCCGCCGGTGGGCATCAGCACCACGGTGTCCCGGCCGGCCAGGACGCTTTGGATCGCTTCCTCCTGAAGGGGACGGAAGCGGTCGTGGCCGAAGTGTCGGCTCAGGAGCGACAGCGGGGACGGCGCTCCCGCACCGTTCCCGCGGACGGGCTCGCCGGCCCCCGCTTGCACCGCGTTCTGCATCCCGAAACCGGCAGCCTACCCGACCGGAAGGGGCAAACGGCCGGAATGGCGCGGGCCTCGACAGCTCCTGCCATGGCCCGAAGCAGTCAGAGCGCGGCATCCAGCCTCTCGGGGAGGAAATCTGGCGTGCCCGGCGGGCGAGAGCGGTCCCCCCCGGCGCGCGTGAGCCGCGCGGCGGTGGATGGCGCCGGGATTCGGTTCGAGGACGCCCACAACAGCCTGTGGCAAAAACCACGCGGCCCAGTTGCTGTGAAAATGCGGCTTGGTTGAGTAACGGATCTCGGACCGGGCAGGACCGCAGAAGCGGCTTGGAACGCCGGCTTCAGCCGGCACCGC
>MPMW01000013.1 GCA_002238705.1 Acidobacteria bacterium bin61
CGCTCCGATGCACCTCCTGTACCTCGACGACGCCGGCTCCGTCGGCAACGCCAACGAGCAGTACCTCGTCCTTGGCGGGGTATCCGTGTTCGAGGCCCAATCACACTGGGTCACCCGGGAACTGGACAAGTTGGCGGAAAACATCAGGCCCGAAGACCCCCACGGCGTCGAGTTTCACGCCTCGGAGGTCTTCTCCCGCCGATGTCAGCCGTGGAAAGGGCTGACGCAGCAACAGGCGCGAGGCACGATCAAGGCTGTCCTTGATGTACTGGCAAATGCCTACGACACAGCCCGGGCATTTGCCTGCGTCGTCCACAAGGCCTCGTTTCCTGACCGCGACCCGATGGAAATCGCGTTCGAGGACCTTTGTAGCAGATTCGACCGCTACCTGGAGCGACTGCGGGCCAGCGGTGACTCACAGCGCGGGCTGCTGATACTTGATAACAGCACCTACGAGACGACCCTTCAGAAGATGTCCGTCGAGTTTCGAACTCTGGGCACCCAGTGGCGGGTAATCCGGCATCTGGCGGATACGCCGCTCTTCGTTGATTCGAGGGCGTCTCGCGTGATCCAGCTTGCTGACCACGTCGCTTACGCCGTGTTTCGGCGATATCAGTCTGGCGACACGCAGTATCTCGACCGTATTGCGAGCAAGTTCGATGCGGAAGACGGGATCGTTCACGGCTTGGCCCACAAGGAGGTCGGCAATCCGCGTTGTATGTGCATCGCCTGCCTCAGTAGGCGGGCGGGTGACGCGAGGCAGCCGTAGTAGTTCCAAACCACTGCTGTGCTATCCGTCTCCAGAGCGGCGCGTCTCCTCGGAACGCCGTGGCGGAGGAGCGGCGTTTCCGCAGTTTCGCCCCGCTCCGCGGAGCGGGGCCGGTGTGAACACCAGGTGTGAACACCCAATACTGTTGCTTTAAGCATTTTCCTCTCGTATGATGGTCCGCGCCAACGGCGAGGAGGGGATCTTCGTGGCGCGGAAACAGGCGACCTTTCCGGGCGGCCCGCGGCTGTCGGACTACCTGAGCGTTGGAGTGATCGGCCAGGTGTTTCCGGTATCGGCGCTGCGTTCGGCGTTGGCGGCGACCGGGCGGCGGAGCATTCGGCAGCGGGATCTTCCGGCGGAGGCGATGATGTATTACGTCATCGCGCTGGGCTTGTTTCGATCGGTGTCGGCGCGGGAAGTTCTTCGGTGCCTGGTGGAGGGCTTGCGTTGGGCGACGTTGCCCGTGCCGGGGCGGGTTCCGGGGAAGTCGTCGATATCGCGTGCGCGGGCGCGGCTGGGGGTTAGACCGTTCGAGGTATTGCGGGAAGCCCGGGTGCGACCGGTGGGAGAACCTGGGACGCGGGGGGTTTGGTATCGCGAGTGGCGGCTGATGGGATTCGATGGTTCGACGCTGGAGGTGCCGGACGAGGCGGGGAACCGGGAGGCGTTTGGGCTGCCGGGGGAGCGGCGAGGGCGTTCTGCGTTCCCGCAGGTTCGCCTGACGACGTTGATGGAGTTGGGGACGCGGGCGTGTGTTGCGTGGACCCACGGGCCGATCCGGGAATCGGAAGTCGTCCAGGCGGAGCGGTTGCTGGATCGGTTTGGACCGGAGATGTTGGTGGTGGCGGATCGGAACTATGCTGGGTATCCGCTGTGGGCGCGGGCGCGGGCGACAGGCGCGGCGCTGCTGTGGCGGATTCAGGGGGGTATCCGGCTGCCGGTCCAGCGGCGTCTGGCCGACGGCTCCTATCTGAGCCGACTGCGGGCGAGCGGCCGGGACCGCCGCCGCTCCCGAGGGGTGTGCCCCGTCCGGGTGGTTGCGTACCGTCTGGACGAGGACTCCGAGGTGTATCGGCTGGTAACCACGGTGCTCGATCCCGCCCGGGCGCCGGCGGCGGAATTGGCGGCGCTTTACCACGAACGTTGGGAAATCGAGACCGGATACGACGAAATCAAGAGCCACCTGCTCGGACCCGGCCCGCGCCTGCGCGGCAAGACCCCGGAACTTGTGCGCCAGGAAGTCGAGGGGTTGCTGCTGGCCCACTATGCCGTCCGATACCTCATGCATCAGGCCGCTCGCGAGGCTGACGAGGATCCCGACGACCTGTCCTTTCTGCACTCCGTGAGGGTTCTGCGCCGCCGCTTGCTCGCCGCCGGCGACATTCCCCCCTCAGGTCCAGATCCGTCTCCTCCTCCACGAGCTCCTTGAGGAACGCGTGGTGTCGAGTCGCGGCCAGCGAAAACCCCGCGGCGTCCGCAGCAAGTCCTGTCCGTATCCCCTTAGGCCCCGGGGTCCGGTCTCGTCCCGGCGGCACTCCTGGGAGCCTCGAATTTGGCCCCAAAACTCTTAAAGCAACAGTATTGGGTGTGAACACCGGCGTTCCCTTCCTCGGCCGCGCTTCTGCTTGGTCCGCGTCGCGTCATGCGCTGTTCTCAGGCCAGCCGTGCCGGCCGGAGGCCGGCGCTCCGAGCGTAGCGGTTGGCGGGCCCCGCCGGGAGGTTTGGCCGGTAGGTCGGCGTTTCCGGGCAGCGCTCAGCGCTCAGCGCCGTGCGGATCAAGCGCTGCGCACTTGATCCGCTCGACACTGAGTGCTAGCGTGAGTCAATCCATGAAGCGCGTGGCGGACCACGTTTCCCGCCCCGGCCTTCGCCGTATTCCGTGCTGAGTAGACCTCAAGGTCCGCTTGCAGCCGGATCTGCTCCCGAGAATTCCACCGGTGCGGCGGATCCCTCTGCCCCCACGACCGAGGCGGAGGACGGGGATCTCTCCGCCGTTCCCGCGAGACCGCAGTCCATGACCCGAATTCCCATCCCCGGTGAAGGGGGACTCTCCTTCTTCGGCATTCGCGACCGCAACCTTCGTTCGCTCGAACGGGATCTGGGTCTGACTCTGGCCAGTCGGGGAGACATCCTGCTCGCGGAAGGCCCGGAGGACCGGATCGCCCTGCTCGGCACCGCCCTCGAGGGGCTTGCCGCGCTCCGCCGCGACCTCGGCGAGCGCTGCCGGATCGGGGATCTCCGGGCCGCCATCCGCATCCTGAGTCAGGACCCGGGCGCTTCGCTCCGCGAATACTTCGTGGAGACGGTCGTCACGCCCTCCCCGGGGAAGACCGTGCGGCCGCGCAGCCTTCGCCAACTGGAGTACATCCGGGCGCTTCGCGCCAAGGAACTCGTCCTGAGCGTGGGACCGGCCGGAACGGGCAAGACCTGGCTCGCAATGGCGGTGGCGGTGGAGGCTCTCCGGAACCAGCGGGTGCGCCGCATCGTGCTCACCCGGCCCGCGGTGGAAGCCGGCGAAAAGCTGGGGTTCCTCCCGGGTGACCTCATCGACAAGGTGGATCCGTATCTGAGGCCCCTCTACGACGCTCTCCACGACATGATGGACGCCGAGAAGGCGCAGCGGCTCCGGGAGCGGGGCGTCATCGAGATTGCGCCGATCGCTTTCATGCGCGGGCGGACGCTCAATGACTCCTTCATCATTCTGGACGAGGCCCAGAACACGACTTCGGAGCAGATGAAGATGTTCCTGACCCGCATGGGTAACGGAACCCGTGCCGTCGTGACGGGAGACATCACCCAGAACGACCTGCCGCCGGGCCGGGTCAGCGGGCTCGTCGAATCCCTCGGCGTGATCGGGGACCTCGACGGGGTGGGCCTCGTGCGGCTCGAAGAGAGCGACGTGGTGCGCCATCGGCTCGTGCAGGCGATCGTCCGGGCCTATGCGAGGAGCGAGCAGGCTCGGAAGCGGTCTCGCGGCGGTGAGGAGTTCGAGACGCCGGCAGTCTTCGCCGAGCGGTGACCAGGACCGGGAGATGAAGGGACGCTTCGCGGGGTTCTCGCTGCGCACGTTCGTGCTCCAGCAGCGGGACCGTCTGTTCGCCCGTACCCGCGTCGTGACCGCCATCCTCGCGGTCGCGCTCATGACTCTCATCTGGCCCGGGCTCGGGCTCAGAACCCCTCTCTACGAGGTGGGTCAGATCGCGCCGCGGACCGTGCGGGCGACGGACGACTTCACCTACGAGGATGCCGCCACCACCGAAGCGCGCCGGCGCGAGGCGGTCGAGCAGGTGCCGGAGGTGTACGACTTCGATTCGCAGGCGCGGGACGAGGTCCGCGCCCGGATTGCCCGCGGTTTCGATTTCGGACGGGCGGCCGTCGAGTCCGACATCGTTGGGGAACCCGATTTCGCCGAGACCTTCGCCGGGATGCTCGGCATCGAGGTGACCGCCGCGCAGCTCGGGTTGCTGGTGGAGTCGGAGTTCGCCGTGGAAATCGAGCAGAACCTCGCGGACACCGTAGCCAGCGTGCTGGCGCGCGACATTCTTGCGGAGAAGGGCGCCGTCGCCGCGCTCGGCCGCTCCGTTCTGCGCCGCGATCCGCGAACGGGCGACACGGTGCCGCTGGCCGATTTCACGAACGTGCTCTCGGTGGGCGAGGCCGAGCGGGCGGTCGAGCAGCAGATCCTGGCGCTCTCCGAACTGAATCGGACCCGGCGGCGAACCCTTGCCGGTCTGGGAGCGCGATTCATGCGTCCCACGCTCGAGCCCAACACCGTGGAGACAACCCATCTCCGGACCGAAGCGGAACTCTCGGTGGACCCGGTCGTCATCCAGGTGCGGCGGGGCCGGACGCTGGTACGCGCCGGCGACGAGGTGACCGAACTCGCCCGTTATCAGATGGAGCGGATGCGGACCCCGCGGGTGGGCGCCTCCGGCTGGGCCGGGGTGGGCGCTCTCGGTTTCGCCCTCGCGATCGCCGTCCTGCTCGGAGTGCTGCTCGTTCCGGCCCGGCGGGATGAGAACTGGGGGCGGCAGGCCTTCGCCATGTGCGGCCTCCTGATCGTTCTGGGCCTGACCCTCACCCGCATCCTGGGATTCGTCGGGCGCGGGGCCGCGGTCCAGTTCGCAAGCGAGCCGTTCTCGGATCCCTCGGTCTACCTGTGGGGGGTTCCCTTTGCGGCGTTCGCCCTGCTGGTCGTCATGCTCGAGACGCAGCAATCGGCGGTCGTCACCCAGGGACTCTTTGCGGCGACGCTCGCCCTGATGACCGGGAACCTGCAGCTGGCGCTCTTCGCCCTCCTGACGGGGTTCGGCGCCATCTTCATCTACCGGATCGCCGAGCGCCGCTCGCAACTGCTGCGCGTCGGGACCTACGTCGGCCTTCTGGGCGCCGCTCTGGTCGTGGCAATGGAACTGGTGACCGGAGACTTCGGGGGCGTGAGCCGGCTGGCGCTCGAGGCCGTCAGCGCCTTCGCCGGCGGCTTGCTGTCCGGGCCGCTGGTGATCCTGCTGCTCCCGGTTCTGGAGTGGGTCTTCGAGCGCACCAGCGAGATGCGCCTCATGGAACTCTCGCAGCGCGACAACCCGGTATTGCGCCAGTTGGCGCTCACCGCCCCGGGCACCTACCAGCACAGCGTGACGGTCGGCATGCTCTCCGAGTCCGCCGCCGACGCCATCGGGGCGAACTCCACTTTCTGCGCCACCGCCGCCCTCTACCACGACATCGGCAAGCTGAACCGAGCCGGGTACTTCGTCGAGAACATGCGGGGCGAGACGCCACACGACCTGCTCCCCCCGGAAAAGAGCGCGGACATCATCCGGCGGCACGTCACCGAGGGAATCGAGGCCGCCGAGCGGCTCAACCTCCCCCGGGACATCGTGGACGTGATCCCGCAGCACCACGGAACCCGCCTCATCAAGGTCTTCTACGAGAAGGCGAAGGCGGCTGCGGCCCGGAACGGCTCCGAGGCCGACGAGAGCCTCTTCCGCTATGCCGGCCCCCGCCCGCAGACCCGTGAGGCGGCCATCATCATGATGGCCGACAGCATCGAGGCGGCCGCGCGCAGTCTGAAGGATCCGACTCGCGCCGAATTCGAGCAGGTGATCGACCGCATCATGGGCGCCATCGTCGACGATGGCCAACTGGACGAAAGCGACCTGACGCTCAGCGACATGGCACAGGTCCGCGAGAGCTTCCTCTCCACCCTGCAGGGAATCCACCACGAGCGGCTGCCCTATCCGGGGTTCGACTTCGGGCGGCGTGCGCGTGCGGGAGCCCCCACCGGGAGAACCGGGGCGCCGGTTCTCCCGGTGGGAGCCTCCCGGCAGGCACCCGAGAGCGGGCCATCCGCGTCTGGCCGCTCGCCCTCGTGATGCAGCGTCCGGATCCCGCGCCAGGTTCCGGAACCGGCGCTTCCGCCTCGGAGGGCGCCGGTGATGCAACCCGCCCGGAACCGGCGGAGCCTCCACGAGAACCCGAGGGGGCTCCCGCCCGGTTCACCGTCCAGAATCGACAACGCCGTTTCGCGGTGGACCCGCCGGCGCTGGCTGACTTCCTGGCAAGGGTCGCAGAGGACCTGGCGCCCGGAGACCGCCGGGGGGCCACGCTCCGCATCGTCTCGGACCGGGGGATCCGGGAACTGAATCGGCGTTACCGCGACAAGGACCGCGCGACGGACGTGCTTGCTTTCCCGGCAGACCCCATCCCCGCGGAATTGCTCCGTGAGGAAGAGGCCGACTATCTGGGCGACCTGGTGGTCTCCGCCGAGACCGCCGCGCGCCAGGCGCGGGAAGCAGGCGTCCAACTCGATGACGAAATCCGCACCCTCGCGGTACACGGCTACCTGCATCTCCTCGGCTATGACCACGAGCGGGACCGGGGAGAGATGGTGAGGCTCGAGCGCGTCCTTCGCCTGCGGCACGGGCTCGCGAGAAACTGAATGTTCCTCTGGGCGCTCCTGCTGCTGGTCGCCGGGCTCCTCACCGTGCTCTTCGCGCTGTTCGAGATCGCCTTCTTTGCCTCGAGCCCGATCGCCGTGCGAGCTCTCGGCGAGAGCGTCGAGGAGGCGCGCACCCTCCGCGAGCGCCTCGCGGATCCGCTGGTGGTCCTCATCCCGGCTCGCTCCGGGCTGCTGGTCGCCGGTGCGCTCTTCGGCTTCGCCCTCGACCGGATGGGATTCGGTGCGACGGGTCTGCTGTGGACGTTCGGCGTCTTCGTCCCGGCCTGGTTCATCCTCCGGGAACTGGCGCCAGCCGCCATTCTCCTCCGCGATCCCGAGGACGTGCTGCGCCCGCTGCTCCCCTGGTTCGGGCGCTGGGAACGCCTGGTGCGGCCGGTAGGCGAGCCGCTGCGCCACCTCCTCCGGCGTGGATTCCCGCTCCCGGCGGAGCCGGACGACGAAGCCTCTGACGAAGAGGTGGAGGCGTTTCTCGAGACCGGCGAGGAAGAGGGGATTCTCGAGGAGGAAGAGGCCGCGATGGTGCGCGGAGTACTCGAGCTCGACGAAATGCTGGTGCGCGAGGTCATGACGCCGCGGCCGAGCGTGGTGTCGGTCTCCGATGAGGCGTCCCGCCAGGAAGTCGAGCGACTCGTCGCCGAAAGCAGACACCACCGGATTCCGGTGTTCGGGACCGCGGACCAGGTGGTGGGAGTCGTGGACGCCGTGGACCTCGTCGCCCCGCCGGGAGATGGGGAGGAACTCGCACCCCTGCTGCGGGAAGTGCCCGTCGTCCCGGAAACGAAGCGGGTGGACGACCTGCTGCGGGAATTCAAGCTGACCAAACAGACGTTCGCGGTGGTGGTGGACGAACACGCGAGCGTCTCCGGAATCGTCACGCTGCGGGACATCTCGGAAGAGATCGTGGGGGAGGTTCACGAGGAAGACGAACCCCTCGAGGAGGATCTGGTACGCGAGGCGGACGGCGTCTATCGCGTGCGCGGCGGAGCGGAACTGGACGAGATCGCCCGGCTGACCGGGCTGACGCTCCCCGATTCACTGAACGGCGCCGCGTTCGACACCGTTTCCGGCTTCGCGCTGGCGGCCTTCAGGAAGATCCCGGCGCCCGGCGAAGCGATGGAGCAGGACGGCCTCCGCATCGAGATCCTCGAGGCGGACGAACGGCGGATCCACCGGGTTCGCCTGGCGCGCGTTCGAGGCCGCTGAGTGTCCGCCGCACCGCCGGAACCGGATCCCCCCGAAGGCTCCGGACACCGGGCCGGCTTCGTGGCGCTGGTGGGGCTCCCGGGCGCCGGGAAGTCCACGCTGCTGAACCGTCTGGTCGGCGCCCAGCTTGCGGCGGTTCACCGAAAACCCCAGACCACCCGGCGGCGCATCCTGGGGGTGGCGCGCCGCCCCGGGCTGGAACTGATCCTGCTCGACACCCCGGGAATCCACCGTCCGCGCAGCGGTCTCGGCCGGGCGATGATGCGTGCCGTCTCCCAGAGCCTCGGAGGCGCGGACGCGGCGCTCGCGGTCGTGGACGGGATGCGGCCTCCTTCGGATCGCGATGGGGATCTGCTGCGCCGGCTCGAAGGGTTCTCCGGCCCCCGGGTGATTGGCATCAACAAGACCGACGCCGCGCCGGCGGCCCGGCTCGAAGAACTGGAGGGTTTCTACCGCGAGCGCGACCTCGGGCCGGTGGTGCTGCTGTCGGCCCGGACCGGGGCGAACGTGAACGGTCCGGACGACTCCCTGGATCCGGGCCAGGAGGACTGTGGGCCGGGGAGTGGGAGGAAGAGTTCGTTGATCGGGACGCTGGCGGAGCGTCTTCCGTACAGCCCGCCGCTCTATCCGGACGGCCAGATCACCGACCTCCCGGAGGCGTTCTTCGCTTCGGAAATCGTCCGCGAACGGCTGCTCGAACACCTCCACCAGGAGGTTCCCCACGCTGCCGCCGTACGGATCGAGTCATACGACGATTCCGAGCCCCTGGTGCGCATCGCGGCCTCGCTGCTGCTGGATCGGGATTCCCAGAAGGGGATCGTGATCGGCCGCGGCGGCCGGATGCTGAAACGAATCGGCACCGAAGCCCGCGGCCGCATCGAAAAGCGCCTCGGGCGGCGGGTCTTCCTCGACCTTCAGGTCAAGGTGCGCCAGAAATGGCGGGATAACCCCGGCATCCTGCGCGACCTGGGCCTCTGAACAGGCTGGTGCTGCGGCTGGCCTGACAAGAACTCATGGCAGCGAACCTGGGGGGTTCGCTGCCGGCGATTTCGGTGGAAAGTGTGAAGGGGGTCCGCCACGGTCACGCCCGTAACCCATTGACTCCATTCCATTTACGTGTATCGATCCGCTCCGCTGGCCCCCGCCGCAACCCCCCGCGCGGATGGGGTTCTGCGGGGGTTTTGAGCCTGCGCGGGAACACTGACGCACTCAACGGGTTGGGGACAGGGTCGAGCACTGGCCGGGGCCGACCGCGAGGGAGCTCGGCAAGCACAAGGTGCTGCGACGGCGGACGGGGATCGTCATCAAGTTCTTCGCAACCGAGACGAGTCCGAAGAGCGAGGTCCACTCAGCAGTTCCCCGCGTCTGTACCGAAAGAGCCATCATGGCTCGATCCCGGGAATAACGGAGCGGACCGATAGCAGTCCGCGGTGGGGTCGGGCGAGCGTCGCTACCTCGACCGGAACACGGCGTCTGCGACGATGAAGCCACGGTAGTCTCCGTCGACGCTCCTCAGGTAGTTCCCACCTCCGCCGGTCAGGTTCGATTTCGGTCCAGACGCCGTCACCGACCAGGAGCCGCCGGTGTCCGTCACTGCAAACTCGTTGCTCCGCGTCGCCCCGGCGGGAATCGTCACGCTTGACGGCGACAGGGTGGCATTCGTGGCGCGGAGCTCGATCGGCATCGCGAACGGCGCGCCAGGAGGGAAGTCCACCCGCAGCGTGCTCGTCGTTCCCGAACGGGAAAGCTCCCTGATCTCGAGCGGGAGTTGGAACGGATCTCCCGGGTTCTCCTGCAGCCACAACCGCCTCAAAGAGGCCAACCCGACGAAGATGCCAGCGGGCAGGACGGCCAACTCGTTGCGCTCGAGATAAAGGAACTCCAGGCGGCCAAGGTCGGCGAAGGCGCCGGCGGGCAGACGGGTCAGTTCGTTGCCCTGCAGGTGCAACTGCCGCAGCTTGCCGAGCCCGTGGAACGCGCCCGCGGGCAGATCGCTCAGCAGGTTCTCGCTCAGGTCCAGCACCGACAGGTCGGGTTGGTTGTCGAGGAAACCGGCCGGCACGCTACGAAGGGAGTTTCCGCCCAGATTCAGGCTGGTCACCGCGAGCGGACGAAACAGGTCCGGTGGCAGCGTGCTCAGCGATGCCCGGCTCAGGTCCACTCCCTCCAGCTTGTCCAGTCCGTCGAAAAAGCCCGGCGGGACGCTGCCGAGCGGATTTCCGCCCAGGCTCAGGAACTGCAGGCTGTCGAGGCCATCGAACAAGCCTGCCGGCAACGCTCGCAGCGAGTTGTCGCCGAGGGACACTTGCGCCAACGAGACCAGGCCGGCGAAGACGCCCGCGGGAAGCGAATCGAGGCGGTTGTGTCCGAGATCGAGCCAGAACAGCGCCGCGAGTCCGGTGAAGTCGCCCGCTCGCAACGCCGAGATCCCCCGATTCCGCAGGTTGAGCGGGCCGGCAAGGTCGCGAAGGTCCGCTGGCGTAACGGCGGCGCAATCATTCGCGGGCAGCAACGCCAGGATCCCGTCCCGGACCTCCGGCGTCCGGTCGCAGAGCGGGACCACCATCGGCGCCGGCGCCGGGCCGGTCGGCGGGGGGCTCCCGTCGGTTGGCGGGGGTGTCGTGGGCGACGCGCCGTCGCCGCAACCAAACGCGAGCGCCGCCCAGAGAACGAGCACGCCCGCGCGGGCGGACCGCGCGGCGAGCCGCCGCGAACGCGGGAGGGCGGCGGGTCTCGGGGCGGCGCCGCGTGGCGCCGGAATGGACCCGGGGACCGGCAACGCTGAAGTCGGCACTGCGAACCGGAGAATACCGATTAGGATCAGTGCGGGAATGTTCGACGGACCACGGCGAGGCGGCCGCCGTCCGCGGGGGATGTTGCTGGGGCTGACGGTAGCGTTCCTGCTGCCCCACGACGGCGCCGACGGATACCGTTTCCTCGCGTACCACCGGAACCAGGACGTCCCCACGGCCCGGGACGCCCAGTTGTGGAGTTCGACCCACTGGGGCTTCGACGACTCGCTCGCCTGGGTCGTCGCTGACGATCCCGGGTGGACCGCCGGATGGAAAGGCAGATATGGAGTGCGGATTGACGCCCCCTTCCGGAGCGCGTCGGAAGTGCTGGCGCCGGTTGCCGAGGCGCTCGCCGTCTGGTCCCGGATCGAAGGCGCGGACATTGACTGGCGCGTCACCGGCGTCCACGAGGGCGTGCAGGTTGGCCTGGACGGACGCAACGCGATCACCGTGGATCCGGAATCGGGAGCGGCGGCCTATGCGATCGGCTGGGCCCGGAGCAGACACTACATCACCAACGACTGGCTTCTGGAGGAGTGCGATATCGCGTTGCATCCCGACACGGCATCCGGTCTGGGCCGCTCCCACCTTTCCATTCTGATTCATGAACTCGGCCATTGCGTGGGCCTCGACCACGCCGCGGTGGCCCCCCATTCCTTCTGGACGGCATGGCGCAATGGAGATCGCGGTGGCGAACTCGCCGCGTGGGGCGCCGCGCCCCAGATGTCCTACGGGAAAGTTCCGTTGAACGGCCTCGTGCTGGACGACGTCATCGGCGCTTCCCTGCTGCGCCCGGCGCGCGGCTGGCTGCGGAACCGGGGCGCGATTGCGGGCGCGATCACGGTCGAGGGGGAGCCGGCGTCCTTCGCTTCCGTCTGGGCGATCCGGACCGCGGACGGCAGCAGGGAGGGCGGGATCGGCAGTTTTACCGACGTGGAGGGCCGCTTCCTCATCGAAGGCCTCGCTCCGGGCGTTTACCTGGTCCGGGCGGGACCCAGGATCCTGACGAGCGCCCACTTCTTTGCGGAAGACGGGCGGCGGCACGACACGCGGGACGGGCTTGCGCTGGATCCGGTGACGGTGTCGCCCGGACGCGTGGCGGAGGGGGTCGCGGTGGATCTTCGCCGGGGGCGGGTGGGGCCGAACCGGTCTGGTACCGAAGCCCGCGCAACCCTCCCGCACCGTGGCCCGGTTCCGGGCAGCCGCGCCGCGTGGAGCCGCCATCACCGGGCGGCGGCGCGCAGCGCGGTGGGCGCGCCGTGCCCCGGCTTGACCGTCCACGCCCAGCCGCCGGAGCCCGCCGGCCGGGATCGGGACGGCCGGGATCACCTCGCCACGAGCGTGACCGTCGAACTCGCCCGCGAGGTCGCCGGCGTCACTCTGGATCTGTTGGACCCCTATGCCACGTTGTTCTGGGACGACCCGCCGGTTTCCGCGTCCCGCATCACGGCCTGGCGCACCGAGGTTCTGGGGGGGCGGGTCCGTCACTCGTTCGACATCGAATGGCTCCAGGAGACAGCGAACCCGCCCTTCGATCTGTCGCTCCGGAGCCAGGATCTCAGAATCGGCTTCCACGGAGGCCCCTGCTCGGGATCGCCGCTTCTGATCTGCGCCGCCCCTGGCTGCCAGTTCGTCCCGTAGCCCGCCGTGCCATCAGGTCCGGCCGCTGGGGGCAGCGGGTGGGGCAATCCCAGGTGTGTTTGCCCCAACCGCGACGCAGCGTGCCGTATGGCGGCGCGATCCAGGTGGGAGAAACGTTCCCGAAACGCACCGGCGCCCCTTGGCTTCTACCGACTCTACGGACCGGGCTAGCGTCCAGGGTGCAGTAGCACGCACCCCGGATTGTCTGGCCCGCATCGATAAACTTGATTCGCGTCGAGCCGCAGCCGGGTAACGCATGACCTCGCGCAAGACCCTCTATCTGGCCAACCCGTACGGCTTTTCCGAAGGGCAACGCGAAGGACCGCTGGATGAACTCGTCCGGGCACTGGAGGCGGTCGGGGCCGAGGTCTGGGAACCCTTCGCCCGCAACAATCAAGTGGATCGGGCCGCTCCCGGTTGGGCCTACCGGATCGGCCAGGCCGACCTGCGTGACGTCCGTAACGCCGACGGACTCTTCGCGGTGGTGAACGGGTGCCCTCCTGACGAGGGGGTCATGGTCGAACTCGGGATGGCGATCGCCTGGCGGAAACCGGTGTTCCTGTTCCGCGACGATTTCCGCCGTTCGACCGATAGCGAGGTCTATCCGCTGAACCTGATGCTGTTCACCGGGTTACCGGAGACCGGTTGGGAGAACTTCTGGTACCGGTCTGTGAGAGAGATCGCCGATCCGCACAAGGCGCTTGTCCGCTGGCTGCGGGAGCAACCGGCCTGATGCGCCTCGGGCTCGAACTCGGCTAGGACAAGCGTCAACATTCGGGGCTTCGGCAGTGCTTGGCTGTTGCGAGCAACAAGCTCGAGATGACCGCCAAGAGCACCAGAGCCGGCAGGCCAACTTGAGCGTAGGCCAGCCTACACAGCGTGTCCACACCGTGCTCTGGCGAGGGAGGCTGCGCCCTGGGCGCAGCCCCCGGACCCCCGCACCGGTGCGCTCCTGGCGGAGGGGGGCGCACCGCTGTGGGCGCCGCCCGCGTCCCGCGCGGGCGGTGTAGGTCGCGTGGCGTCGGCGCGGAGCGCTGGCCCGACGCTCGTTCCGGACAACGCTTCGACCCGCGCCGCCAGCGTCCGGACGTGCTCCCGCGCGAGCGACTCCAGCTTCGGCCTGAACGACCTCCCGCACCAGCCCATGCTCGCCCATGGTGACCACCAGGCGGTCGAAGACCTGACGCCGGACGTCCGCGACTGATCAGGCGTCTTCCGGGTCGCTCGCGGGGCCGCTTTCGTACGGGACAAGGACAACACCCCCCTTGTCCCGTTGCTGGTCCCACGCTTTCACCGCAGGGCTTTTCACGAAACCCCATGGCGTCACTACGGTTCGCTCGCAGGCTCCCGAACCGCACTCTCCGCCTCGGGGCGGAGCGTGGGGCGGGGAGCGACCCCCCTCCATCCTCCGGATGGACGGTCCGGAAACGGACGGCTTTGCCGCCCCTTTTGCCGCTTTCGGGGTCGCTCCCGACGCCGCCTCGCGGCGGCCAGTCATCCTTGCGGGAAGGCTCAATTGAACGCGGCAGCGGCCGGGCGGCGGCGCGGACAGCGACCTAGACCACGGAGAGAGCCTAGAGCGATCCGAGCGCGGCCCAAGGATCGCCGCGCAGGGTCCTGAGTCCGGCGATCGCCGAAGCGGCCAACATCAGCAACAACAAAAGGGCCGCCGGCCCCAGGTAGAAGAGCGGATCGCCGGTCTCGATCCACGGCACCCGTGCCGCCACCGCTCGCGACAACATCCAACCAGACAGGGTTCCGGACGCGACACCGACCACCGCGGCGACTGCCGTCGAACGGAACGCGCCCCACACCAGCAGATCTGGATCGGCGCCCAGCGCGGTTCGGACCGCAGTCGCATGGGATTCCCGAACCACGAAATCCGCGATGTGACCGATCCCGCCGACGACGGCGAGCAGCAGACCGGCGACGGCGAAGATGCCGAGCGCCACTCCGGCCAGCAGGGGCGCACCCAACAGCCGGATGCGACGTTCCCGAACCGAAACGACAGCAGTCACACGCATCGAAGCGTCCACCTCGCGCGGCAGCCGGCCGAGCGCCGCTACCTGCTCGGGTGTCGGCCCCTCTCCAAACCGGGCCACCAACTCCACCTTGGGATTGCCGAGGAAGGCCGGAGGAATCGCGAACGGGACGTACGCAGTGGGGAACGTCGACCGGTCCGGAAAGACTCTGAGGTCAGGAACCAACCCGACGACGCGTTGTTCCGAGGGGCCCATTTGGACTATCTCGCCGACCGGGTCCGAAAGCCCGGCAGCGCGAGCATACGATCGGTCAACCACCGCCACGCGCTCGGACTCGGGAGTGTCCTGCTCCGTGATTCCCCGCCCGCTTACGAGCGGAATGCCAAGCACGGAGAGGAGACCAGGACTGACGGACCGGGTCGCGCGTCCCGAGTCCGGATCACGGGGGCCGCCGGGGTCCGTGGCCGTGAACATGACCGAACCACCCATCTCGTCCGGCAGGGCGTCCGCGTAGCCCGCCGACTCAACTTCCGGGATCGCTTCGATGCGTTCAACCAGCCGATTCAGCACCACCACCTTCTCGCTGTGGGGAAGCGATGCGCCCGCGGCCCGGCCTCCGAAGTCCATGGTGAGCTGGGCGAGCCCCGCATCCGAATAGCCGCCCCGGCCGGCGAAGAGCCGCCAGGCGCTTCCGCCCATTACCGCGGTGGCGGTCAGGATCACCGTTGCAGCCGCAACCCCGAGCGCCAGGGTCGGAGACACGGCGCGCACCCGGTGGGCGCCGCTGAAACGCGCCATGCCCGCCACCTGTTGACGAATCCGAAGCGTGTTCAGGAGCGGCGCGGCTTCCGCCGCGGCACACGCCAGCAACGCAACCACAAAGGCCTGCCCGGCCGCGCTCGGACCGGTGGCCCAGTCCGCAGCAAACGGGAGGTCGGCCCCGTATCGGCGGAGGAGCGGCACGACCCAGGCCGCAAGCAGCGCGCTTCCGGCGGTCACCGCCGCCGCCAACAGCGTCACGCGGAAGAGCGCGGCCAGGAACTCGTCGCGAGAGGAACCCCCGAGTGCCCGCCGGATGCCCGCCGCGCGTCGTCCGGCGATGGAACGGGCGAGCCGCAGGCCCGAAACGCTGATCGCAGCTGCCAGCACCAACAGCAGCGCTCCCGCGCGCAGGATCTCGAGCGTCGGGCGTACCGACGCCGTGAGGGATCGCACCAGCGGGACTGCCTCAATGCGCTCGTCCTCGCGCCGGAAGCCCCCGTCGGTGAGCAGGGCCGTGGCTTCGGCCGCCGCGGCCGCCGAGGCTACCCCCGGCCGGAGCCGACCGTAGGCGTCGCCGGCTCGCGAGCTACCGCCGGGGCCGGTAGCGACCTGGCGGCGACGCGCCGGAACCCAAATCTCGGCGGCCAGGGTGGGCGTGAAGAATCCCTCCGGCAGGACTCCGATGACGCGCATCGGTTCGCGATCCAGCACGATCTCCGTTCCGATTGCATCCGCCGTCCCGCCGAGCGCGGTCCTCCAGAAACCGTGGCTCACCAGCACGACGGCCTGGCCCCGGTCCAGGCTCAGCAGCGAGGGCCGACCCGCCGTGGCTCTCGCTTCCCCTTCGTGGTCCTCGGGTCGGAAGGGCCGCCCAAGGGCGGGTGCGACCCCGAGCACTTCCAGAAAGCCCGGCTCCAGCGCCTCCACTGTCACGGATCGCATCGGGGGGTCGCCAAGCATCATGGACGCGCCCCACAGGTGCCCCACCCAAGAGAAAGACTCGGCGCGCTCCCGTAACATGCCCGCCTCGCGGTCGGAGAGGAAGCGGCTGAACACCTGCTCCCCCCCGGCCGCACGCAGGGCGATCAGTTCTTCCGGATCGTCATACGGGAGGGCGCGATCCACCGCCGACTCCCAGACGGCGCCGACCGTATGGAAGGCTCCGACCGCGAACACGAGGGCCAGCACTGCCGCCGCGGTGTTTCCCGGCGCGCCGGTCAGCGAACGCCAGGCACCGACGAACGCGACTCTTGTACGCACGGGCGCCTCAGCGCGGGCGCGGCGGCGGATCGGTTGCGCCGCCCAGGAGCAAGGAGCGGATCTCGCCTCCGATGCTCTCCGCCATCATCGCCGGCGATAGCAGTGCGGGAGCAAGCTGGGGGTCGGCACCCGCGGCGAGGAGCGCGCGGGCCGCCGCCAGCCGTTCTTCCTCGTTCGCCTCGATCCCGGCCGGATTCGGGGACTGGCCGAGCGACCATCCAAAGAGAAGGGCGAGGAGCGGCGTCTGATTGTTCGGCTCCGCATGGGCGTTGGGGTTTGCCCCCGACTCCAACAGGAAGGCGACCGCGGCAGCACGGCCGAACAGGGCGGCGCGGGTGAGCGCCGTGTGCCCTGTACGGTCTACCGCCCCCAGGTGGGCTCCCGCAGCGACAAGCATCTCCAGCACCGCCACCGAATCGGCCTGGGCCGCCCGGTGGATGGCGGGAAACCCGCCGCTCCGCGCGTCGGCAGGTGCCCCCGCGCCCAGAAGCTCCGCGACCCTCGCGGCGTCACCGGCCTGAGCCGCCGCAACCAGTCGGCCCGCGGGAGTCTCGTCCGCGGGTTCCGCGTCCTCGTCGGGGCTGTTTTCCAATGGAACGCGCATCACCGAGACGGTCACGGGACCCGTCTTCGGTTTCGGCGCCGGCTCATCGGACACGCTCACCTCAACCTCAAACGGCGCGATGCGCCCGAACCGGTTCACCGCGAACGCGACAACGACAACCAGCGCCGTCAGGACGGCAAGGAAGATGGCGCGCCGGCGCGTCATGATCGGCCCCGGCCCTCGGGGGGTTTCCCGGCGTCACCCGCACCGTGTACCGCTTCATTCACCATCCTCTTCCACCTCCACTCGATGGGCCGCGAACCGTCGGCGGGCTTCCCGTCGTCGCCCGTCCGCCCAAGTTCGCCGCTCGGCCTAACGCGACCTCGACCATAACGTTCCCGCACACACGGTCAGATCGCTGCGGGCCACAGAGCCCGGGACCGATCCGCCTTGACCGTATGGCGAACTTGGGTTGTTGAACCGCGCAAAGTAACACCGTCGGCCAAGAGGGTGTCCACCACCCCGGTTTGACGGCGGGGAGGTGCTTGCCCGATGCGGAGATCGCGAACTTCCATGAGCGTTCCCCCGCTTACGTAACCGTTCGGTCGAGCCGGTATGAGCGGTCGTCGTGGGGGAGACCGCGAGTGGTGATCGGGCTCACGATGCCGATGCGCGCCCGAGGGGGAACGCAGGAGCACCTGGCGAAGCCGGTGACAAGGGCTTTCGGGCACGACGGTGTGTGCGGGAACGGCAAAAGGAGCGGCAAGAGGGGGGTGTTGTCCTTTTGCCGCAAAATGCCGACCCCGAAAGCTGCGCAACGGGCGACAAAAGCGGTGCCCGCCTCGCCATGCCCGCAGCCCTCATACCGGCACGACCGAACGGTTACCCGCTTACTCCCTTCGACCCAGACCGCCCCGCCCGTCGCGGGTGTGATGCTAGACGTGATATCCGGTTTTCGAGTTCACTCGCAACTCGAAGACAGATCAACGGTTTGGGACACGATCACTGCGGACGGGCGCCAGTTGGGACACCGGAGTATTCTCGATTCCGGCGGTGATCAGCGCCACGGCTCTCCTATTTCCAGACCCGCAGATGCCGTGACGAAGCCGGCGCCGGCGAGGCACTCGGCCACCACGATGTTTAGCAGCCTGTGGCAAAACCCGCGCGGCGTTCGACGTGCGATCCATCCCGGCTGAACCGCTCCGCTTTGCGGCGCTCATCGTTGCGTTTCGGCCGAAATACACTCGGTATTCCGGCCTCACGCGCCTTGTCAGCCGGGCGCCTCGCCCCCCAGTTCTCCCGGTGGGGGTTCGGCGCTCGCGCGGGTTTCACCACAGGCTGTTAGGGAGCGGCGCCGGCGGAAGTAACCGGAGAATGAACGCGAGTGGCTGAGAACGTGCATCCAGACGGCCACGCAGAAAACGATTCCAGCCAGCTCGTGAGTGAGTTTGAAGGGCTGTTCGACAAACGGGAACATGATCAGGCCCGTTGTCGCGACCAAGATGCCCATGCCCATCGTGACCGGCGTGGACCAAGGTTGGTGTTCCAGTTCATCATCTGGTCGCCCTCATCGGACCGGACACGGGTTGACCCGTTGTGGAGCGCTCTCCTGTCCGGCCGGTGGATGAAGGGGTGCGCCGCACAGCCGTCAGACCCGGAACAGGCGGGTCAACTTGACCACCAGCGCCCAGTCGCTGAGCCCGGAGAGGCTGTCGTGCCCGTCTCGGTTCGTGCTGAAGACCACGAACAGGTCGCTGCCGGGGGTGTACTCCCAGCGGAAACGCACGTTCGCGGAGAACCGTTCCGCGGCGGAGTTGTACTGGACGAGCGCCCCCAGAAAGCTACGGGGCGATACCGTGTAGGTCGCGCGGAGCCGGCTCACCGTCGCCCGCACTTCGCCTTGCGGCACGCGGATCCAGTGCAGGCTGAGGTTCGGCTCGACGGAGAACCGCTCGTTCACCTCGGCGCGGCCCGTGGTGCTTATCTCCTGCCCGCTGCCGCCGAAGAAACTCCCGAACTCGTAGCCCATGTAGCCGGACAGCCGACGGTGGGAACCCATCGTCAGCCGGACCGCAGTGCGACCGAATCGGTAGTGACCCGCGGGCACCCCAACTTCGTCGGACAACTCGAAACCCTCCACCAGACGCTCTTCGGTAACCGTGTGGTCCACAGAGAGCCGGTCGCTGCTCTCGAGGATGGCCCCCGCCTCGAATTCGTACTCGCGGGTCTCCATCCCGCCGTCGGGACGGTCGTACTGGCTCGCCTCGGCGGCGAACTCCAACTGGCGAATCTGCCGGATGCCCCGTGGACGGGGAGACAACCCCAGGCTCGCGCCATTCTTCGTGAAGCTGCTCCTCCGCACGAAGCCCATCTCCGGATTGAAGTGCTTCCCGAGATAGAGGTGTTCGGCGCCCACATCCACCAGATCGGTGTTGTAGCGGAACTGGCCGAGATAGCTCGCGGCCCCGCGGCCGCTCCCGATGCCGGGCTCCCGCGTCGCCATGTAGAAGCTGTTGAAGCGGATGTTGTCGGTGGGGGCGAAGTTCCCGTCCACCCCGTGGAGGGAGTTGGACCCCGTTCCGTCGAGGTTCACATCGCGGTGGGTGAAGATCACCCCGACGCTGGAACGCGAAAAGATGTCGCGTTTCAACCGGACGGCGCTGAAGTTCGTGCTGTCGGCGCCGAGACCGGGTGTGTCCCCGGTCTGGATGTTCAACAGGCCCATGGTGTACGCGCCGTGCCGCCCATGAAGTCGAGCGCCCGCCAGAATCGGCACCGCGTTGGGTCCGGAGATGCCGACTCTCCGGCTGAAGAACGGGATCGGAATGTCGTCCGGTCCCCCGAAGGCCCGACTCTGTCGTCCGCCGAAGTCGAACACCCCTTGGCCTTCGAGGAAGAAGTCGCGCTTCTCGGGAAAGAACAGACTGAAGCGGCTCAGATTGATCTGGGTTTCATCGTCTTCCACCTGGGCGAAGTCGGTGTTCCAGGTTACGTCGGCGGTAAGTCCGTCAGTAACACCGAATTTGAGGTCGGCCCCCACTTCACCCGTCCAGTCGTGGTGGACGTCGTTTAGTGGAACGTGGTTCTGGGATCCGATCGCGTATGGCTTCAACTCGATGCGCCGCGATCCCGGCGGCGCTTCCAGTCCCACTAGGGTCGCCGCGTTCGAGAGCCGCGCGAGCCCCTCGTCGCTGTACGCCTGCGGCGTTTGCGTGAGAAACACCGTCTCGTTGCGGTGCCTGATGAGGCGGCGGAAATTAATGCCCCAGACCTGCGCTCCGCCCGCGGGGTAGCGGAGCGAGCGGAACGGGATCCGCAACTCGATTGTCCATCCACCCGGGCCGGATTCCGCCTCGGCCCACCACACTGTGTTCCAGTCGCTATTCGTGTTCCGCTCGTCAGTCACCTGCGCGTCGAAGAGTGCACCGAGTGGATTCGTGTGGAAGAGAAAGCCGTTCCGCCGATCGTGGAACGTATCGAGGATGACGGCGAAGCTGTCCTGCCGGGCGATGTTCCGATGGTCCCGTCGCATCTCGCTGGCCATCCTTCGTCCGGGATCTCGTTCCTGAAGATCGGCCGCGATGTACACGCTATCGCTGTCGTAGAAAACCCAGACCCGGGTCTCCTCCGACGCCGGAGCTCCTTCGTCCGGCTCCTGCTGAAGGAAACCCCCAGCTCCAGGGGCCTGGCCGTAGGCGGGATCGTCGAGCCGCCCGTCCACGGTGAGAGGCTCGGCAAGGCGGAAAGCGCGAAGCGTCACCCTCCCGTCCGCCTCGCGCTGGATGGCGTCCCGGGAGGTTGCCGAGTCAGGATCTGGACGGCCGCCGCTTCCCGCAAATACCGGCGAGATCTCAGCCAGCCGGCCGGCGCCTCGGCGCACGGGGCCATGACCGGAAGGGCCTTCGCGTGTCCGTTGGTCCCCTGCTGCCGACGTGGCGTCGGACTGGTTGTTCGCGTGTGGCGATGCGGGATCCCCGGGTGCCGGGACGGCTAACAGCACGAAAGCACCTATTGCGGAAAGAGTCTGGCGACCCGGAAAGTATGCGCGTCGCAAGGAAGGACCTCCCGGCGAAAGACAGCGGAACGAGGGGTGCGGGTACGAAGTTACGCGCCCGCATGGGAACCCGCCACAGCCGCAAGGGCCATGCCAGACCATGAGTATCGCGCGAATACAACCGCAAGAAGGCATCGCCCACAGCGCGTTCGTCAGCGCCATGTCCTTCAACTCCCGATCCCCCGAACGGCCGGGGAACACCAGCTCGCACCCTTTCCGGCTCCGCAACTGGCGGGGCCGCCCCCGAACCGCGGCCCCCCCCCCCCTCCCTACTCAGTGGAATGCGGTGCTCTTTCCCCGCCTTCATGCGCTCGCCGGGAAGCGTCCAGGTGCGGCTGTCCACGTCGATCTCGGACCAGCGCGCTCTCCGGGCCTCACCACTGCGGGCCGCCGTCAGGATCACTGGCTCGGCAAGAAAGTAACGACGAACCGGAACTCGCCGAAGTGCGCGCCAGCGCGCGAGGGAGTTTCGGTTCGCGGCGCGAAGCGCCGGGCGGACCCCGGACGGGCCCCAACGTAGGCGAGGGAGGCCGGCCGCTTCCCAAGGTGCGTGGGGGCCCGTTCGGGGTCCGCTCGACCTTGACTGAAGAGTAGGTTCGGCCTACCCTTCCTGTCTTCAGATTGGCCGCCGGCAGCGGTTTTCTTCAGAATCGAGGCTCCTCTCCGTGTTGAACATCAGGCTTGCCCGCACCGGGCGGAAGCGCGATGCCCATTTCCGGGTGGTCGTGTCCGATTCGGTGCACGGACGGGTCGGCCGCATCGTGGAGACGCTCGGCTACTACCACCCGCGGATGCCCAACGACGCCGAGGGTCGGCTGCACATCAAGGCCGACCGTGCGCGTTACTGGCTCGGGCACGGTGCGAAACCGAGTCTCACGGTCAAGAGCTTTCTGAAGGACGTGCTTGCCGAGCCGGCCCAGGTTGAAGAGAACCAGTCTGAGCAAAACGGGTCCGGAGACACCGGAGCCTCCGCCGAATCCTGATAGCAGGCCGGCCGCCGGAAGCGGTCGTCCGGCCTCCGGGGATCCGGGTGGCGGCCTTTCGGTCAGGTCCCCGGGTTCGGGCGATTCCCGCCCGCAGATCAAGAGCACACAGGACCAGCAAACAGCCCCCGCGCCCCCGGTAGACGTGACCAGGAGACAAAGACGAGAATGGCTTCTGGCGCACTGGCATCCGGGTCCCGGCCAAAGGCTCGGGTAGACGGGTCCGGCCGGCAGGGCGAGGCTCCGGCCGGTTTCTCCGCGGGCGCCCGCGGGGACGCCCCCGCCGATGTCGTCATCGGTGAGGTTGCCCGGCCGTTCGGCCGCCGCGGAGAGGTCGTCGTCGAACCGTTGACGGACGATCCCGACCGTTTCTTCGAGATCGAGAGCGCCGACGTCGGCCCGCCGGGTGAGCCGGGGACCCGCCGCTCTCTCGAGTCCGTGCGCATCCACAAGGGACGCCCGGTGATCCGGTTCGACGGGATCACCGACATCACCTCCGCCGAGACGCTCCGGGCGATGGAAGTCCGCATTGGCGAGGCGGCACGCGCCGCGTTGCCGGAAGGCCGCTACTACTCCGACCAACTCGTCGGTTGCCGGGCCGAGACCGCGGGGGGCGACCTCCTCGGCGAGATCGTCGACACCCTCGATACGGCGGGTCCCAGCCTCCTTGTCCTGCGAGGGCCGGACGGGTCGGAGGACCTCATCCCCTTCGTCGAAGCTCTTTGCGTTCGCATCGAACCGCCCACCGGGGAGACTGCCGGCCGGGTCGTTCTCGACATTCCGGACGGCCTCCTCGGACTCAACGCCCCGGTCACTGCTGACAATGCGCGTTGACATCCTGAGTCTCCTTCCCGGCATGTTCGGGGAGGTGTTCGACCACGGCATCGTGCGGCGCGCGCGCCAGGCCGGCCTCCTCCAGATCGAGACCCACGCGCTCACCGACTGGACCGAAGGGCGTTTCCAGCGGGCCGATGACGCTCCTTACGGCGGCGGGCCCGGCATGGTGATGCGCGTCGAACCGCTCGTCGAGGCGGTGGAGGCGATCGGGGAGCTCGATGCGGCGGAACCCCGGGTCGTCCTGTTGTCGCCGCGCGGCCGCCAGCTCGACCAGGAGGTGGTCGCGGAACTTGCGCGGGAGCCGCGGTTGCTGCTCGTCGCCGGACGCTACGAGGGAGTTGACGAGCGCTTCACCGGCCTCACCGGTGCGGAAGAGATCTCGGTTGGCGACTACGTACTTTCCGGAGGCGAGGTCGCCGCCATGGTGGTCGTGGACGCGGTGACCCGGCTGATTCCCGGCGCCGTCGGGGATTCCGAATCCGTTGTCCAGGAGTCGTTCGCGACCGGGCTCCTGGAGCACGCCCACTACACCCGCCCGCCGGTCTTCCGGGGCGAAGAAGTGCCGCCGGTTCTTCTGTCGGGGAACCACCAGGCCGTTCGGCGGTTCCGGCGGGAGCAGTCGGTCCAGTTGACCAGAAACCGCCGGCCCGACCTGTTCCGGGCTTTCGCCGGACAAAGAGAACCGGCCTCGAAACCGAATCCGGATACGAAGGAGAGATCATCATGAGTGCGAGCGAGCAAGAGGCCGTGGATACCCCCGAAGAGACCGCCCTGGCGGTATCGATGGAGTCCGAGGAAGAGCCGACGCGCGTGAAACCGGCGGCGGAGATCATTCGGGAGCTCGAGGCCGCCGATCTGAAGGCAGACCGGCCGGATCTCCATCCCGGCGACGCGGTCCGGGTCCACGCCACGATCCGCGAGGGAGACCGGGAGCGGATCCAGATCTTCGAGGGGATCCTGATCGCGATGAAACACGGCGGAAACCGCCGCACGATCACGGTCCGCAAGACATCCTTCGGTGTCGCGGTCGAGCGGATCTTCCCGCTGCATTCGCCCCTGGTGGCAAAGGTGGAGGTCGTCCGTTCCCATCATGTGCGGCGCGCCAAGCTCTATTTCCTCCGCAAGCGGAAGGGGAAAGCGGCCCGACTGCGGGAGAAGCGGCGCTAACAGCCCGTGGACAAAGTCACGCGGCATGCCCGAGCCACGAGGAATGGAGGTCGGCTACGCCGTCTTCCATTCCTCGTGCTAGCGGGGTCTCCGCGGGGCTCTCGCCCCGCTCCGGAAGCGAACGGCGATGCATCCCGCCTGAACCAGGCCGCTATGCGGCCCTCATCGTTGCGTTTCACTCGGAATACGCTCGGTATTCCTCCCTCACGCGCCTTGTCAGGCGGGTCCCTCGCCGTTCTCGGTGCTCACGCCACTTTGTCCACAGGCTATTGACACCCCGTGGCACGAGTGGTCCGCGTCATCCGCTCTCGCGGGGAGGGGAAACTCCTCCCCGCACGCCACCCCCGCGGCACTTTGCGCCGCGAACGAACGCGGTAGGACTTTGGCCGCCGGCTGGTGATCCCGTTTGGCTTCCGTGGCCACTTCCTCCGCGAGTGACTCACTCCGCCTCGGATCGCCGGACCGCCCCGTCTGCTGCGCGATCTCCGCTCTCCGCGGTCTCCCGGCGGACCATCTCCGCGAGCTGAGGCGGCTCGGAGTGGACTATTTTCAGTTGCGCGACCGGGAGGCTTCGGATCGGGAGTTCGAACGGTTCCTGGAACGGCTCGCTTCCCGAGCCCCGGAGCTCCTCGCGCGCACCATCGTGAACGATCGGCTGGCGCTGGCCGCCACGTTTCCGATAGCCGGTGTCCATCTACCGGAGGCCGGATTTCCGGTGGCGGCGGTCCGCTCCCGCTTTCCCCGGGGCCGTCTCCTCATCGGCCGCTCGGTCCACGGGTTGGAAGCGGCGGTTGCCGCCGAACGGGAAGGGGCGGACTACGTGATCCTGGGACCCGTTGCACCCACTGGCGGAAAGCGCCCCCTGCCGCCGGACGTCTTTCGGGAGGCCTGTCGGGAGCTCCGGATTCCCGTTTGGGTCGTCGGCGGGCTGGAACCTCGAAACCTCGACCTCCTTCGCGGTGTCGGGGCCTCCGGTTTCGCGGCGATCCGTTCGTTCCGTGACGCCGGCCGGGCTCGTGCGTTCGTCGCCCGCTCCGCGGCAGTAAACTGACGTGGTCCGCTTCATGACCACTCGCGTGGCGTGGCTTTCTGCTCTGATCGGGTTTGCGGTTGTGCCGCCGCTCGTTGCCCAGACACAAACCGAAGCCCAGCTCGAACGTGCCGCCGAACGGCGTTTCCGGAGTGCGGAGCAGTTCTATGCGGGCGGACGCCATGGACAGGCCCTCCGCGACTTTGAAGCCATCCTGGACACCATGCCGGGGAGCCGGCTCGCCGATGACGCGGCGCTTCGCATCGCGCGGCACCGTTTCGATGTCGAGGGAGACCCGGTAGCCGCCGAGGAGATGGTGGACCGGCTCTTCCGGTCGTATCCGGCGGGCGATTCGATCCCCGGAGCGCACCTGCTGCTGGGGGAGATCGCCATCCGAAGCCTCCCGCCGCGCCCCGACGATGCCCAGGCCGAGTTTGAACGGACGCTGACCGCCGCGGGCCCCGCCGGCTCTCCCTGGTCCTTCGCGGCGCTCACCGGGATCGCGGTGATCGCGTCCGACTTCATGGATGACCGGACCGCCGCGGGGGCGTTGCTCTCGGCGCTCCACGAAACGGGCTCCGCCCCGGCGTCCGCCACCGAGCGTTTCCGCGCCCGCCTCCTGCTCGCCCGCACCCTCGCGCGGATGGGCGAGGCGTCCGCCGCTTTCGGGGAGGTGGCCGGGCTTCGCGCCGACCTTCTGCGGGTGATCCGGGAGGAGGCGGCGGACGACGCCGCGCCCGCCGGGAACGAGGGTGCGGACGATTCCGCATCGGAACTGGCGGAAGAAGCCCGGGAACTCGCTACCCTGGTCTCCCGCCACCGGTCGCCGGGGGATCCCGCCTGGCGCTTCGCGGGGGCAATCCAGCCTCCGCAGCGGCTGGACCGGCCGCGCCGCGTGCGCTTCGCGGGAGGCAGTCTTCACGTTCTCGACCGGGACACCGACGAGTTGCAGACGTTCACGCCGGCGGGGGCGTTCGAAGGAGCCATCGGAGTCGAGGACCCCTGGGATTTCGTCTACGCCCCTGACGGAACGGCCGGCGGCGGCGCGGCCATCCCGGTGGTGGCAGTGGACGACGCGCTGATTGTCGGCGGCAATGTGATGACGCTGCGCCTCGAGAACGGCCCGGAGCCCCTCCGCCGCATTCGCGCCGTCACCGTCACTCCCGAGGGCTACTGGGTGTGGGACGACCGGGAGAAAGGGGTGTTCCGGTTTGCGCGGTCGGGCCTCTACCTGGGACGGGTGCCTCATCCCCGACTGAACGAGGTGCATCGCATCGAGCGGCATCCCGCGGGACATCTCATCGTTGTCGAAGACCGGCAGGGGGTTCTCGCCTTCGACGTCGAGGGCCGGCGGGTCTTCCACCTCACCCGCGATTCCGGTTTCCGGGAACCGGTCGACGTGGCCTTCGACGCTCTGGGCAACTTCTTCGTACTGGACCGCGACGGCCCGACGCTCGGCGTATTCGACCGGGACTTCAACCCGCTCGTGCGGCTTGAAGGAGAAGGGTGGTCGGGGGGCTCGGTTCGCCGGCCGGTGTCGCTCGACGTGGGCCCCGACGGTGTGCTCTACATCCTTGACGAATCCACGCGCGCCGTGGCCGTGCTCCGGTAGCGCGCGATGAGATTCGTTCCGGCCTGGGCCGCGATGGTCGCGGTCCTGTTCGCGTTTCCTCCGGCCGGAGCCGCGGCGCAGGGGACGGCGTCGGCCGATACGGTCGCCATCGCCGGCGATCTGCGAACGCTCCGGCCGCAGACTGCCAATCCCGATCTGGCGGTCGAGGCCGTGCTGGCGCTGACCGCGATCCTGGACCAGTTGGATGCGGTGCGCGACCGGGAAGGACGTCTTCCGGAGATCGAAACGGAACTCTTCCTGCGAGCCCTCGAGTACCGCGCCCGGGCGCACGTGACCCGTGAATCTCGGGAGCAGGCCTCGGACGATCTCCGCCTGCTGATTCTGGCGGATCCGACGTGGCGGCTCGATGTCGCCGGCCTCTCTCCCGCGGTGCTCGATCTCTTCGAGCAGCAGCGCGGCGAACTGCTCGCCTATCTCACCGTGTTGACCGAACCTGCCGGAGTCACCGTGCTCGTCGAGGACGAGCCGGTCGGCGCCACGCCCCTGACCGGGCGGCCGGTGTTCGCGGGGCTCGTGACGATCCGGCTGGAGCGGCCTGGATTCACCGTCTATTCCGAACCGCGGCGCGAAGTCCTGGCGGGCGAGATGATCTCGATCGAGCACGAGATGGAGCGCAGCCATCCGGTGCTCTCCGTGATCACCTCGCCGGCGGGCGTCACCGTGCGGGTGGGAGGCCGCGTCGCGGGCGTCACCGGCGGCAGCCTTCCCGAGGATCTCCGACCCCTGGTCCCGCCGCGCTTCGCGCGCGACGAGTTTTCGGCGCCCCTGCAGCTCGGCAATCTGGAGACGGGAGCCAACGAGATCACCCTGGAAGCGCCCTGCCGGACCCCATCCCGATTCACGTTCCACGCCGACGAGGCCCGCGATTACCTGCCGCGGTTCGTGCGGCTGCGCCCCTCCACCGGAGGCCTCCGGATCGAGAGCGAACCCGGTGGCGCGACGGTGGTGCTCGACGGTGAGGAGCGCGGGGTAACGCCGCTCTCGTTCTCGGCGATGTGTTCGGGGGAGCACGAGGTCGAGATCCGGCATCCCGCCGGTCGCTGCGCCCGGTCCTTCACCGTCTCGAGAGGCTCCCGCACCGCCGTTTCGTGTGAGGTCCTTCCGGTGCTCGCCATGACGCCGAGCGAGCCGGAAGGCGCTTCCGACGCCGACCGCGCGGTCCGCCGGGTGCTCGAGGCGCGCGACGACTACTTCGTCGTGGACGAGACGGACGACTCCGACGTCCAGGCGCGGGTGCGGGTGCGGCTGCCGGAGCCGGGCACCGGACCGGCGCAGGTCGAGTTCCTGGCCGCGGGATCCGGAGTGCCGGATGCAGCTCCGTTCGATCGTTTTGCCCCGGCAACCGCGGGCGCCGCGGTCGAGCGGCTCCTCAAGCCACCGACGCGGCGCCGTCCCTGGACCGGAATGACGGCGGTGGCGCTCGCGAATTCAGGCGCGGAGAACGGTGCGCGTGGACTGCGCGTCACCAGTGTCCATCCGGCCGGTCCGGCGGTCCTGGCCGGAGTGGAACCGGGAGACGAGCTTCGTGAGGTGGAGGGCCGCCTCCTGTCCGACGAACTCGGGCTCGCCGAGCTGGTCGCCGGCGAGTCGCCGGACACCACGATCGACCTCGTCGTGCGACGCGAGGGCGCCGAGCGGCAGTTGCGCCTCGTACTCTCCGAAACCCCCGTGCTTCCGTCATTGTCGGCGGGGCAGTGCAACCGGCGCCTCGTCGAGTTGGAAGCGGACTTCGCCAGAGGCAGGATCGATGCGACCCGACAGTTGGAGGCGGGAATCTGCTGGATTCTCCTGGGAGATCCGGAGCGTGCCCTGGTCCGGTACCTGGCCGACGTGCGGGCCCCGACGGGCGCGGGAATCGGTGAGGGAACCGTCTTCTACTACCGGGCGCTCGCCCTTGAGGCGCTTGGAGAACGGGCGCGGGCCGCGCAGGCGTTCGAGGCCGCTGCCGCGGCGCCCGGCGCCACCCTGGTAACCCACGACGGCCCCCTCCTCGCCCCACTCGCTCTCCGTAGGCTGGCAACGGCGCAGTGAGGGGGATCGCGTGAACGGAGTCGGGGAGCGCCGGTGAACTCCGGTCCGACGCCAGCGCTCTACGCGCTCGTGGTGGAGAACGTCCGGTCCGGCACGACGCCGGGAGAACGCCTCGACCCCCCGGTGCGGTACGAAATCCGGAACCGGGAAACCATCCTCGGCCGCGCCCCCGAGTGCTCTGTCCGGCTCGACGACATCTTCGTGAGCCGCCGGCACGCGCGGTTGGTGCTGCGCGACGTCGACCTGCACCTGGAGGATCTGGAGAGCACCAACCAGAGCCGCGTCAACGGAGCTCCCGTGCCCACCCGCGTACGCATCCACCCGGGGGACGTCCTGCTCTTCGGCGGCGCCCGCTGCCGAATCGAGTCCAGCGGCGCTGCGGATGCGCCGGAGCGCGGGACGGCGCTCCCCGACCGTGACGAGCGGTCCGGACCCGAGGTTTCCGGGCAGGCGGGAGAGGATGAGGGAGATCCTGCCGAAGCTGCCGGGACCGCCGAAACACCCGAGGGGGACGCGGCGCCGTGGCCGCCGGCTGCCCCGCCGCCCCTCTACGTCGCCGGACCGCTCCCCGGAGAACCCCGGCGAACGCGGCTGCGGGTGCTGGCCGTGGTCGTGGTCTCGCTCGGCGCCCTGGCCGCCGTCCTGTTCTTCCGTTGACGGCCATGAAACCTCCGGCGGTCCTTCCCGGCGCGACGGTGGGGATCCTGGCGCCGGCGAGCCCGGTACAGCTTTCCTGGCTTGAAGCCGGTGAAGCCGAGCTCCGTCGCGTCGGACTCGTGCCCCGCCGCTCCCGGAACCTGCTGAAGCGGAGCGGGTACACCGCCGGGTCTGCCGCCGAGCGCACCGCGGACCTCATCGAGTTGCTCGAGGATGAGGAGGTGAGCGCCATCTTCGGCGCCCGCGGGGGTTACGGCTGTCTCGATCTCCTCCGCCACGTTCCGCCGGAGCGGATCCGCGAACACCCCAAGGCGATCCTCGGGGGGAGCGACCTGACCGCGTTGCTGGCGCTCTGGTCCGGGGCAGGGATCGCTTCCTTTCACGGCCCGATGGTGGCGCAACAGATCGCCCGCGGTCCCTCGCGTTGGGATCCGGACGAGACCCTCGGCCTGTTGCGGGCTCGGGAGCCGGGGTTCGGACTGGCATGGCGGGATGCGGAAATCCTCCATCCGGGCCGCGCCGAAGGGGTACTGCGGGGGGGCTGCCTCTCGATTCTGGCCGCGCTCGCGGGGACCCCGTTCGCGATCTCGTTCCGGGGAGCGATCGCCGTCCTCGAGGACATTTCCGTCAAGCCGTACCAGCTCGAGCGGATGCTGACCCAACTCTCGCTCGCCGGATTGCTCGACGGGGTGAAGGGCATCGTCTTCGGCCAGATGCCCGGCTGCACCCAGCATCCGGATCAGGGATACACGACGGCGGAACTCCTGGCCCGCCTGAGCGAGCGGTTCGAAGTCCCCGTCGCCTTCGGTTTTGCGACGGGTCACACCGACCTGGATCCCTGCCGCACGGCGCCGTTCGGGGTCAGGGCACGCATGGACGCGGACGGACTGACGCTGCTGGAGGGCGCGGTGGCGTGATCCGGGGACTCCAGCCGGGTGACCGTCTGCACGTGCTGGGAGTCGCGGGCACGGCGATGGCCTCGCTCGCGGGGCTGCTGACCCGGCTCGGCTACCGGGTGAGCGGGTCCGACCAGGGGGCCTACCCCCCGATGTCCACGGTTCTGGAACGCGAGGGAATCGAGGTTCGGACCCCCTTTGCGCCCTGGAATCTCCCGGGCGAATGCCGCGCGGTCGTCGTCGGCAACGCGATCTCGCGCGGAAACCCCGAGCTCGAGGCGGCGCTGGACCGCCGGCTGCCGCTCGTTTCCTTCCCGGAGACGCTCCGGGAACTGGTCCTTCGGCAGCGGGCGCCGGTCGTGGTTGCGGGAACCCACGGAAAGACCACCACGACCTCACTGCTCGCCTGGATCCTGCGGACTTCGGGACTCGACGCCGGGTTCCTTACGGGCGGAGTGGCGAAGGGTCTCGGAGGAAGTTTCGCCCTGGGCGCCGCCGGCCAGCCCTTCGTCGTCGAGGGGGACGAGTACGACACCGCGTACTGGGACAAGGGACCCAAGTTCCTGCACTATCTCCCGGAAGTGGCCATCGTCGGCAACGTCGAGTTCGACCACGCGGACATCTATCCCGACTTCGCGGCGGTCCGGCGGCAGTTCTCCTTTCTGGCCCGATTGCCTCCCCGCCGCGGCCTGCTCCTTCTCGGCGCCGATTCGCCGCCGGCCGGCGAACTCGCTGAGGCCGCCCACACGACGGTGGAGACGTTCTCGGTCCCCGCCGGAAAGGCGATCGCGGCCGACTGGGTCGCCGCCATCCAATCGAGCGGCCCCTCCGGAAGCCGCCTCGGGGCGGCGTTTCGCGGCGTGGCGCGGCCGTTCCTCGAGGGCCGTTTCTGGGGACGCGCCGCCGCGCGGAACGTCCTGGCGGCGGCCGCCACCGCGACCTGGCTCGGGGTCGAGTGGGAAGCGATCCGCGAAGCGGTCCACGAGTTCTCCGGGGTGGAGCGCCGGCTCCAGCAGCTTGCCGCGAGCCCGGACGGGCGGGTGCTGGTGGTCCGGGATTTCGCGCACCACCCCACCGCGGTCGAGGCGGTGCTCGAGGCGGGCGCCCGGCGCTGGCCCGGCGCGCTCCTGGTGGCGGTCTTCGAACCGCGCTCCTTTACGTCCCGCAGCGCCGTCTTCCAGGATCGCTTCGCCGCGGCGCTCCGGTCGGCCGATCGGGTCCTGCTGGCGTCGCCGGCCGGCGAGCGCCGCGGGCGCCGGCTACCGGGAACCGCTTCGCTCGATCTCGAACGGCTGGCCCGGGACCTGGCTTCGGAAGGCGTTTCCGCCGACGTGCTGGGCGATCATTCGGCGCTTCTCAACCGGGTGGGCGAACTTGCCGGCGGAGACGAAAAGACCGTTTTCCTGTTCCTCTCGAACGGCCAGTTCGGGGGCGTCCCCGAGAAGGCCGCCACCCGGATCACGGCGTAGCAAGCCCGGCCGGCGAGGGAACGCCGGCAGCCGCGACTACGCGGCCGGTGGCGGCGTTCCGGCGCGCTCGTAGGCCAGCCCGAACGACCGCTCGCTCATCCATTGCCGGAAGCCGGGGTTGTCCATGAACTGCTTGAACAGTTCGGTGTCGTCCTTCATCAGGGAGGTCATGACCCGCAGCAGCGCCTTGTCGTGTTCGATCCGGGCGTTCTGCTTGTCCGAGTTCTGACGGGCGTTCCGGAATGCGGCGTCCGCGGCCACCCGCGCCGGGATGGTCTCGACGATCAGGTGCTGGACCCGGTCGGCGTCGTCCCACTGGATGCCGCCGAACAGGTCGTTGAACTCCCGGAGGATGTTCGAGAGCCGGTCCAGTGCCGGTTCGGGAAGGTGGCCGCCTCCGCTCGTGGGCACGGGATCGATCTCGGCATCCTCGTCGGGCAGCAGGATCTTCTGCATCTCCCGTTTCTCCACGCGGTAGCTTTCCATGTCGATGGCGTCGAGGATCCCGCGCGAAAGGTCGTCCTCCGCCGGCGCGGGCAGCTTCGGGATCAGGAAGTTCAGGAAGATGGAGCGCTTCTCCCACCCGGCATTACCGAAGGGCAGGATGGAGGACAGGAACGCGTGGGTGCGCACGAAACCCTTGGCGTTGCCCTTGAACTCCACCTGCTGATCCTCGTCCAACTCCGCCCGATAGACGGCTACGCAGGCATCGAGGATCGGATCCAGCCGGTCCCGTTCGTCCCCGTTCAGGTAGCGCTCCACGAACTTATCCACCTGCTCGGGCGAATACACCTGGGCGCCCTCGAGGTCCGCTTGCAGGTCGTGGAGCCGGTCGGGGTCGGTTTCGTCAGCCAAGATCGTCGTTTGGTAGAAGTCCGCGAAGGACTCGCGGATGGTGTCCGCATCGTTGAGGAAATCCAGCACAAAGACATCGTGCTTCCCGGCGCGGGCGCGGTTGAGCCGCGAGAGGGTCTGCACCGCGCGGATCCCCGAGAGGGTCTTGTCCACGTACATGGTGTGGAGCAGCGGCTCGTCATACCCGGTCTGGAACTTGTCCGCGCAGACCAGGAAGCGGTAGGGCTCTTCGCGGATCTTCCGGGCGATCCGGTTCGACGGAAAGCCGTTCAGGGAAGCCTCGCTCACCGTCTTGCCGCCGAACTCGAAATCGCCCGAGAAGGCGACGATGGCCTGGTAGCGGCTCTTTCGTGCCTTCAGGTAGTCGCGGATCGCGTGGAAATAGCGAATCGCCCGCTCCACCCCGCCCGTGACCACCATCGCCCGCGCTTCACCGCCCAGCTTGCCCAGGGCGAGCACCTGGTCGTGGAAGTGGTCCACCATGATCTCCGCCTTGAGGCGGATCGCGTGCTCGTGGCCCTCGACGAAGCGGCGGAGCTTCTTGTGCGCCTTCTTCACGTCGAACTCCGGATCTTCCTCGACGGTCTTCGCCAGCTTGTAGTAGCTGTTGATCGGCGTGTAATGCGCGAGCACGTCCAGGATGAAGCGCTCCTGGATGGCCTGCTTCATCGTGTAGCTGTGGAAGGGGCGGTGCTTTACCGCCCCGCCGGGCTGTGGGTCCGGGTCGCCGAAGATCTCCAGCGTCTTGTTCTTTGGGGTGGCGGTGAAGGCGAAGTAGCTGGCGTTCGGGAGTAGTCTGCGCGACTCCATGAGGCGGTTGATCTTGTCTTCGGTGATCTCGTTTTCTTCTTCCGGGCCGGCCTCCGAGAGGGAGCGGGTCATGGCCGCCGCGGTCCGGCCCCCCTGGCTCGAATGGGGCTCGTCAATGATGATCGCGAAGCGCCGTCCCCGCGGCTCGTCGCCGATCTCGTCGAGGATGAAGGGGAACTTCTGGACCGTGGAGATGACGATCTTCTTGCCGGACTCGAGGAACCGCCGCAGATCGCCAGCGTTCTTGGCGTGCCCGACGGTGGCGCTGACCTGGGCGTACCGCCGGATCGTGTCGCGGATCTGAGTGTCCAGGATCCGCCGGTCGGTAACTACGACTATGGAGTCGAAGATCGGCCCGTCGTCGCCGGCGAGGCCGATGAGCTGGTGGGCGAGCCACGCGATGGAGTTGCTCTTGCCGCTCCCCGCCGAGTGCTGGATCAGATAGCGCCGGCCAGCGCCGTGTTCGGCGGCGTCGGCCAGCAGGCGCCGAACGACGTCGAGTTGGTGGTACCGCGGCCAGATCGGCTCCTTCCGTTTCTTCCCGGTCGTTTCATCCTTTGACGTGACGAGCTGGGCGTAGTTCTCGAGGATGTTCGCCAGGCTGGCGCGGGTGAGGACCTCGCACCACAGATAGCCGGTCTTGATGCCCGCCGGGTGGGGCGGGTTCCCCGCGCCGTCGTTCCACCCGCGGTTGAACGGGAGGAACCGCGACGCCTTCCCCTTGAGCTCCGTGCAGAAGCGCGCCTCACCCTCGTCCACCGCGAAGTGCGCCACGCAGCGGCCGCACTCGAAGAGCTTCTCGCGGGGGCTGCGGTCCTTCCGGTACTGCCAGACCGCGTCGTCCACCGTCTGCTTGGTGAGGTTGTTCTTGAGCTCGAAGGTGATGACCGGAAGCCCGTTGATGAACAGCGCAATGTCGAGCGCCCGGCGTGTCTCGTCTTTGCTGTAGCGAAGCTGGCGGGTGACGGTGAACCGGTTCGCGGCGAAGCTTTCCCGGGCCTTCGGATTCTCCGCCGACGGCGTGCCGTAGAAGAGGTCGAGGGCGTGTGCGCCGTGTTTGATGCCGTGGCGCAGCACCTCGACAATGCCGCGTTTCGAGATTTCCCCTTGGAGGCGGGCCAGGAAGCGGCGTCGGGCGGGACCGTCTCCCGAGAGGTCCAGCGATTCGGCGACACGGGGCTGCGTCGCGCGGAGGAAGGCGCCGAGTTGCGCGAGATCCACGCAGTACTCCCGGTCGTAGTCGCGCGGGGTGCCGCAGGCCCAGCCGACTCCGCCGTAGCCGGCGGGGGGCTCGGCGACCGCGTCCGCGGTGGCCGGATCGCAGGGCCGGCCGGTCAGTGCCTGGCAGATCAGGCTCTCGAGTTCGCGCTCGGTCGTGTCGGTGGTCATACCGGGGCGGTATCGGGGAGTGCGGCGGCCGCCTCGCGCACGTCGAGTTTGCCGGTAACTACGTCCGCGATCAGCCGGGTGCGGTATTCCCGAAGGAGGCAGATTCCATAGCGGACGTTGTCCAGACGCTTATCCATTCTGGCAGCGTAGGCATCTAGAAAGTTCGCAATGCTGGACTGGTCAGCCGGGCTTGGAACTGCGACTGGGAATCCCCTCAACCGCGGTAATCGTAGGGAGTCAACAGTTGATTTTGCCGTTCCCTGCATTACCTCAAAGCGCAGCGACGCCCTAATGTAGTGGAAGAAATACCTGCCAAGTACGTCCCCGAAGTCACTGAATTTATATACACGCTGATGGAAGTCAAACTTACCCTTGGCGTAGTGAAAAACTCTTCCAACGCCGACGCCATCTCCGGCCGTTAGGACCGCTTCACCGTCGAAGGACCAAGAGTTAATTCTCTCTACGGTTTGGGAACGAACAAAGAAAGGATACGTACCTTCGTCATGTCTATCGACTGTATCCCTTCCACCGGTAGTTACGCTGGCAAGCGTGCGGAGCCTCCTTACGCCCCAATGCGCCGGCACACGCCCGAACCATGCTACGCCGGATTGCTTGTATGCCGGATAGGGCTTCCCTGTCCGGACGTCGATTTGGCCGGTGACGGCTTGGTGGATGATGGCCTTCTTCTGCTCCTCCAGCAGCGCGATGCGCTTCTCCTTCGCCGTGATGGTGCGCTGAATCCGCCGGTCAACGTGGTCGAGGAACCGAGCGATGGCCTCCTGTTCTGTCAGCGGAGGGCAGGGTAACGGGGACCGAGAGAGCTTTGCATAGTCAATACTCTGACCCTGACGGATGCCAGTGACGAAAAGGCGCAAATTGTCAATGTACGGCTTCGATTTGAATACAAGGGAAAGATATGCGCGGTTTCTTTCGTCACGAGGATAGAGGACCGTGTAAGCCGGACTGATTATTCCCTGGTGTCGCGCGCATTCGAGGCCTCCCTGAAAGGAGCGGAGGCTGATAACAAAATCACCCTTATGTACCAGTTTGAGCAGATGTAAGTCTCTCAGGGCGAGAACAGTGCGATTCTCGTAGTGTTCTTTGCGGACAACGCCTCTCGTTTGCGTGGCCGCCAGCAGAGGCTGGTTGGGAAACCCCTTTGAGCTTCGTTCCAGGAGGACCGTCTTCGTCCGTCGGAGAGTCCAATGGGTCGGCAGATCGCCAAGCCACTCCACACCCGAATCCTGGTAGGACGGGTACGGGCGCAAGCCGGCGATCACGCTTCCGACTCTCCGTTGCCCATCTGCCTCTCGAAGGCCTGCCGCACCAGGCCGATGACATAGGGGAGGTCCTGCACATCGGCTATGGCGACTTCCACATCGCCGTTACCCCACCGGCCTAGATTCGTCACATCCTTGGCGATTCCCCTTGGGTCATGCAACTCGTGGAACTTCATGTTGAGAGTGAGAATCAGGCGGCTCCGCAGAGGCACCACGTCCACGAAGTTCGTTTCGGCCTTGTAGGCGATGTAGTGCTTCAGGATTGTCTCGTTGACACACGAGTTGAGCGACAGCACGCGCATGCGGAAGTCGTCGAACAGGGGGCGCATGGGGCTCCCGGCGTCGAGTTGCGGATGGTCAGCGAGGGTGTACCCGGGAGACTGCGCGACCTTCTGCTGAAAGGTCTCAAGGACTGGAGCCGAAAGTGAGGGAGCGGGCCAGACGGTCACCGCACGATCGGCCAGATCCTCCGCCCGCGACTGAATGGCGGCGGCGTCCCAGGTGTCAGCGGCGCCCACGCTCGCGTTGAGCCGTAGCGGACTCTCCCTGAAGCCCCCTTCCATATCGCGTTTCTCTCGAAAGGGCCTGTCGCTGTATTCGGCGTTGTAGCCAGTCAAGGTCAGGTTCCCAAGTGTATGTAGCCGAGTCTCTTGCACGTGCCGCCAGTCAGTGCCGAGCGCCTCTCGCCAGTCTGCGGAGAGACTCTCGTTCTGCGGCATGATGTGTTCGACGGTGTACTCGGCCACTTCCACCCTTTCTTTCCGCCCGTGATTCTCGATGCGGCGAAGCCAGTAACTCCTGCTCCGGAAGTTGTAAAGGTCTCGCTTGCAGAGTTCGCGCTTGAACTCCGAATCACCCGGGAAGCGGCGATACGAGGGCATGGTCAGAAAGTGTGCCTGGATGCTCTCCAGATAGCGATCCTTGTGCAGCTCCCGGCCGAACGTCGCGAACGTCTTGTTGAGTGAGTTGGTGGGGATCGCGCAAACTGCCCTACGGAAAACGTACGCCTCGATCAAACGCACCGCGCGGACGAAGTCTGCCGCTGCGATCGTGCCCTGCGCATAGTCGGCGTAGAGTTCTAGGAGAAGGGGATATGCGACGTCCACACGGAGTTCCCGGAGGTCGTGGAACGCCTCTTCCAGACTCTTGTCGTGCTCCTTTCCGAGCGCCATGGCGCAGTAATAGGCGGCGTAGTCGCGGATGTCGGCGACGAGGTGCTCAATGCCCTCGGCCTCCATCGCCGGCGTACGAACAAAGCCCTTGAACGCCTCATAGACCCCCCGGAGCTTGGGAATCTCTCCCGTCTTGACCGTCAGGTAGTGGCGCATGAAGCCGTCGAAGTGCGTGCCGTACGCCTCCTGTCCGAAGGCCACCTCCATCGGCCGCCAGTACTCCTCGTAGAGCCGCCTCTGTAGCTCCGGTTCCAAACCCATGAGGACGAAGTTGCGAATCAGGTCGGCCTGCGTAAGTTCGCGTCCCGTTGAGTTCATGCTCTCGAAGATGAGCTGCGGGTTGTCGTGATTTCGCTCAAGTGAGATGTCCACGATCAGGAGCTTGGCCAAACCCTTACAGACCGCCGTCAGATCGGTGTTGCCGTCTTGAAGGCGTTCCTCGAAGAACGCGAAGTTGTCCGTTATGCGGCGCGACAGATCCGATGACTGGGGTTTCCGTTGCAGGATGGCAAGCAGGCTCTGCTTGTCCGTTTGCGTGAGCAGAAGCTTGAAGCGCCGCTCAGCCTTTGCCAGCGGGTTCAGAAGGTAGTAGGTACGAATGTGTTCCGCCGAGAACTCGTCCAATGGTTCGTCCTCCCCGACGCGCCTGGCGAGAGCTTCGAGGAGGAGCATCACCGTCGTCAGTCGTTGCTGTCCGTCAATGACCAACAACTGCGACCTTTGAGCGACCTGATAGAGGCCCGCCTGGATATACACAATCGAGCCAACGAAGTGGGCGGAGACAGCGTCGTCACTGCCCGTCCGCACGATGTCTTCCCAGAGCTTCTGGCACTCTCGCCTGGTCCAACTGTAGGTTCTCTGATAGATGGGGATCACGAACTGCGGCGACTGTCGCAGGAAGTCGAGAAGCTGGGTCTCCGTGGCCTTCATGGCGGGCTGTCTCCAAGCATCTCAGCTCCGAGATGGTCTCGCCGGGAATCTTCGATGCTCTCGTTGAGGGTCCGGGAGAACGGCTCCCCCGACGTTGCGGCGGATTCCCTCGACCGAATCGCCCTGTGCGGGGATGCCGTACCCACGTACCGTGGCCGAATGGCCGCCGTCCATCTCGTCTTCGCTGACGTCAAGAATGATCTCGGGAATGTTGTCGGTTCCGGGCGAATGTCGGGGCAGGGTAGCCGATGCGCCGGTTCCCCTTACTGGGGGACAAACGCGCCTATGCCCGTTCGGCGCTTCCGGCTGGTTCTCCGTCGGCAGGCGCCCATGATCGCACCGATCCTCATCGGTTCCATGGCTGTATCGCGTCCATGCGAGTGCTCCGAGTCGCCGGTCGGCACTCCCCGCCGCCGATCCCGTTGCTACCCTTGGCGACGCGATGTCCCGCCGCCGCGCCGACACCCCGACCCCCACCGAGATCTGGCGGATCCTGCGCGGTATCGCCCGCGACGAGCGCATCGCCCGGCGGCGCAACCGCGCCCTCGAACGGCGCTTCCGGCGCGAGCGCGAGGCCCGGGAGCGGGCGGCGGCAGCACTGGAGCAGCGGCTCCGGGAGGAGGAGGCCGAGCGGGACCGGAAGCTGGAGGAGAAACTGAACCGGATCGCCGGTGACGGCGACGCCCGCTGGGGGCAGCTCATGGAGGCGCTGGTGGGCGGGGACCTGGTGAAGCTGCTGCGGGACGCCGGCGTGGACGTCGAAGTGCTGGGTCGGCGGATAAGCAGCCAGAACCGGGAGGGGGTGTGGCGGGAGTACGACC
>MPMW01000198.1 GCA_002238705.1 Acidobacteria bacterium bin61
CCGAGGAGCTCAGCGCCGAAGCGGCATTCGTGCCGCTCCACTTTCGCCGCGAACCTCTTGTCCTTCAGTTTCTTCTTGACGCTGCGGGCGCCCAGGGTCGAGATCCCTTCGGGCCGCACGAGGCAGCACGCCACGATGAACCCGGTGAGTTCGTCGCAGGCGAGGAGCGCCTTGTCCATGGGCGACTTCCACTCGACGCCCCACTTCGTGTAGTGGCCGGAGATCGCGTACGCGATCTCCTGCTCACCGCGCTCCCGGAGCCAGGCCACGATCCGGTTCGGGTGGTCCTCCGGCCACTTTTCGTAGTCGGCGTCGTGCAGCATGCCGGCGACGCCCCAGACCTCGGGATCCGCGTCCGGACTGCCGTAGCGGCCCGCGGCCGCCCGCATCACCACCTCCACCGCCCGGGCGTGCTTCTGGAGCGAATCGGTCTCGCACCAGGTGGTCAGGTGCGCCCAGGCCACGTCGCGGGTCATGACGGGCTCTCGCTGGATGCGTTCCCGGAGCGCCCGGTAGCGAACGCGCGGTCCAGCTTCTCGAGAATCGCGAGTCCCTCTCTCGCCGACCCGCGTGCGGCGAGGGCCCGGAAGCGCGCCTCGGCGTCGTGTTGGGTAACCGCGATGACACTCAATTCCTCCATCAGGCGGTTCACGCTCATTCCACGGTGGCGCGCCAGGTTCTTGATACGTGCATGGGTGTCGTCCGGAATGCGAATAGTCATCGTCGCCATGTCGAGGTCTCCGTGATCAAAGTGGCCGGGGTCAGGATCCGCACTTGGGGGAAACGGAGCTCGCCGCCCCGGAAGTCTTCTGTGTTGTAGGTGATGATGGCCTCCGCGCCACCGGCAAGGGCTAGTTCCATGATGTGGTTGTCGCCCTCGTCCGGCAAGTTCGGGCGCCAAAGGTAGTGAACGCGGACCCATTCGCAACGATTTGCCATCGCTGCCCACAAAGCATCACGCTCTGCGGCCGTCGCCCTGGATTTTGCAAACGGCTCGGGCCGTCGAAGAACGGACTCGTACTCCAGAAAGAGGGCCTCTCCCACGAGCGGGGTGTAGTCGCCACGGAGGCAGCGCCGAAGCACCTCGCGACTCGCACCGTCCGGACTGCCTGCCGCCGCGATGAAGACATTCGTGTCGACCACGACTCTCACCTACGTATGATAGCACATATGCTGTCATACGGCTCTCAGCGCTGGTGCGCTGGCGGGTGACCGCCCCGGGTCCGGACGGATGGAGCGTCGGCTTCGGTCCGGGCGACGGAGGGCCAGGACTCTCCCGCCGGTCAGGCCCTGCCGCCCGGCGGGCAGCAAGCCTCGACGCTCCACTTCCCGGGGCCCGCGGTGGCGAGGAACAAGAACACGAAGCAGTAGAGCGCGGCCAGTTCGCCGTCGTTCTGGATAGGGAGCAGTCCCTCCGGCTGGTGGCGGTAGAAGTAGGCAACGGCCATCTGTCCCGACGCCAGGAACGCGGCGAGTCGGGTCCGGTATCCGGCCAGGATCAGGGCCCCGGTGACGAACTCCACGATGCCGGCGGTGTTGTAAAGCCATGCCGGGGAGTACGGAGTGCCTTCTCCGAGAAGGAAATAGACCGCCACCACTCCGTGACACAGGAATCCGAACCCGGCGACCATGCGCAAGAGCGCGTGTGCTGTTTCCCGGTGCCCGGAAAGATCGGTCTGCATGAGAACCCTCGCCTACTCCTCCGGCAGCGCGAGCGCCACGAACTCCGCCGGGTGGTTCGGAGCCCCGACCGCGACCACGATGAACTGACGCCCGTCCGCCTCGTAGCTCATCGGCGTGCCGGACTGGTTGGCCGGGAGTTCGAACTCCCAGAGGATCTCTCCGGTGGCCTTGTCGTGTGCCCGGAACATGGGGCCGCCGGTGCCGAAAGCCGCGAACATGCCGCTTCCCTCCCCGGCGAAGAGCAGGGTCCTGGTCACCAGCAGGCCGCCCCGGTCGGCCTGTCCGGTCCGGCCCAGCTCGACCCCCTCAAGCGCCGGGTGTTCCCGGACCCATTCCGGGGTGTCGCTGTTCGGAATCTGCCAGAGGATCTCGCCGCGGTTCAGGTCGAGCGCGGTGATGAGTCCCCACGGCGGCTTCAGCAGCGGCAGTCCCTGCGGACCGCCCCCCTCGGGGAGGCGGATTTCCCGCCGCTGCCCCTGGATGAAGTTCATGGTGGAACGCTCGGGATCGTGCTCGAG
>MPMW01000199.1 GCA_002238705.1 Acidobacteria bacterium bin61
CGTTCGTCGTAGAACTGCCGGGGGATCCACGCCTCCGGGTCGAAGGCGCCGTCCACCAGCCGGTTCACATCGTTCAGGGTGTTCCGGTTGAACGCCGCAGTTGGGTCGGCCCGAAGACGGCCGGAGCTCCCGATCGCTGTCGCCCTCACCTCACCCGCGGTGATGGCGCGGGCTCAGAGGGCGAAGCTCATCACGTAAAGGCCTACTCCGGTCACGCAGGTGAACCACAGGCCCCCGAAGGTGAGACGGCCCCAGAGCTGGTGTCGCGGACCGAAGGAGCCCGGCAAGACGGCGGGGAACCGTCGCCGGGACAGGACGGCCAGGAAGCACCAGGCGACGAACGTGGGGACCGCGATCGCGAGATGAACGGCGAAGAGGCCGGCCAGGGTCGCCGTGCCGTGGAAGGCGCTCAAGGCGAACGCGTCCATGGCGTCCCCGAAACGGATGCTGCCCTCGAGCAGCAGCACCGCCACGATCGCGCCGAGCAACACTCCCAACTGGAGTCTGCGGTGGGCGCGGTAGCGGTGTTGGGCCGCCAGGCGCAGCGCAAAGGCCATCAGAAACGGCGCGGCCAGGAAGAACACCACCGCCACGTCCACGAAGGCGTCCGCCCGCGTCCCGAGAAAACCTGTCGCCAGCATGGGTTGGGAACCTCACTACGGGCGGTGGTCCTCCGGAAATGAGGATTGCCCGTCGTCCGTGGTGCCGAGAGCACGAGCATACCGGCGAGCATCGCCGATCCGCGGGGCGGCCGTACCCGGTGCGGAGTCCGTCGCCGACGCTCTTCTCATCCTCCGAACAGGAAGACGCTGAACCGCTCGGCCGGGTCGCACCAGACGTGGAGCGGGGTCCAGGCGGGCGCGGCCAGGGACAAGACCTCGTCCACGTCGTACTTGTAGGAGTTCTCGGTGTGGATCCGGTCGCCCGCCACGAACCGAAACACCTCGTCCGCTACCCGCCCGGTCTGGCCCGTGGCGCTCGTGCGTCCGGGGTCACGGAGGACGTGTTGGAAGCGGTGGTGAGCCGCTACAGTCGGAGTTTCTCGAAGATCGCCAGGGGAAGGAAGAGGCGTCGCGGCGTGGAAGGGAAGGGCCGGAAGCCATAGCGCTCGTAGAACGCGCGCGCGGTGTCGTTCTTCGCATCCACGACTACGGCGTAGGCAGCAATTGTCGTGCTCGCCCGGACGACGCGGCCGATCGCGTCAAGCAGCAGGGTTTCGCCGAGCCCGCGACCCTGGAAGGCGCGGGCAACCGCGAGGCGGCCGATCACGACCGCCGGTACCGGGTAGTGCGGTAACCGTTTCGCGATACCAGTTGGCAAGTCGTCCTTTTCGAAGCTGGCTGCGCTGAGGGTGTAGTAGCCGGCAATCTCTTCGGGCGCCGTGCCCACGGCGATGAATACCCGCGCGACGCGGCGCCGCGTGTCCTGGGACGCCCGGCGGCGGAGATAGTCATCGAGGGCTGGTTCGCCGCACTCGAAGGATTGGCGATCGTGGTGCGGGCCCAAAGGCTCGATGACGAGCCTTGGCTCATTCACCGACGCGCTCGCGGTACCGGTGGGCTGCCGCCCTCAGCGCCTCGTTCGGCTCCGGAGGGTTGAGCAAAGCGTCATAGAAGGTGTCCCAGTCCGCCGCGGGGAGGACGATCCTCTCCCTCGACCCGATTACCCGCTCGGCGGCGGCGATCGCGCTGGACAGCACGAAGCGGCTGACGGTCGTCTCCTCGTAGGCCGCCGCCCGTTCCAGCGTGCGCTTGCTGCGCCCATCCATCCTGAGGTGGACGCGGGTGCGCTTCACCCCAACCGTGCCGGGAGCGGGCCTGTCTGCAGGGGTCGTGACGGGCATGGCGCCATTATGGCGTACAGCCGAACAGGAAGACGCTGAAGCGCTCCGCCGGGTCGCACCAGACGTGGAGCGGGGTCCAGGCGGGCGCGGCCAGGGACAGAACCTCGTCCACGTCGTACTTGTAGGAGTTCTCGGTGTGGATCCGGTCGCCGGCGCCAAACCGAAACACCTCGCCGGCCACCCGGACGGTCTGGTCCTCGGCGCTTTCGAGCCACAGCTCGATTCGGCCCCGGTCTTCCACATAGAACTGGTGCGGGATCCACTTT
>MPMW01000014.1 GCA_002238705.1 Acidobacteria bacterium bin61
AGCGGGTGCCGGCTGAAGCCGGCGTTCCAAGCCGCTTCTGCTGTTGCCGGAGGCTGGCGCTCCGAACTCCGCTCGCTTAGCGGATCAGGGGGGCGATGACGAGGGCGACTACCGACATCAGCTTGATGAGGATGTTGATGGCCGGGCCGGCGGTGTCCTTGAAGGGATCGCCGACGGTGTCGCCGACGACTGCCGCCTTGTGGGCCTCGCTGCCCTTGCCGCCGTGCTGGCCGCCCTCGATGTACTTCTTGGCGTTGTCCCAGGCGCCGCCGGCGTTGGCCATGAAGATGGCGAGCAGCACGCCGGACACCAGCGCCCCGGCGAGGAGACCCGCCAGGAAGTTCTTGTCGATGAATCCGGCAACCACCGGGATCAGGACCGCCATCAGGCCCGGAGCGACCATCCGCCGGAGCGCCGCCGCGGTGGCAATATCCACGCAGCGGGCGTTGTCCGCCTTGGCGCCGGGCGCGCCCTCGAGGAGCCCCGGGATCTCCCGGAACTGCCGCCGGACTTCCTTGATCATGTCGAACGCGGCTTCTCCGACCGCCTGCATGGCGATCGAGGAGAACAGGAAGGGCACCATCCCGCCGATCAGCAGTCCGGCGAGTATCACCGGGTTGCCGAGCGAGAGGCCAAGCGCGCCAACCCCCGCCTGCTGCTGGAAGGCTGACATCAGCGCCATCGCGGCGAGCGCCGCGGAACCGATCGCAAAGCCCTTGCCGATGGCCGCGGTGGTGTTCCCCACGGCATCCAGCTTGTCGGTGCGCTGGCGCACCTCGGCGGGCAGCTCGCTCATCTCGGCGATCCCGCCGGCGTTGTCCGCGATGGGCCCGTAAGCGTCAACCGCCAACTGGATTCCGACCGTAGCCAGCATCCCGAGTCCGGCGAGCGCGATCCCGTAGAGGCCGGCCAGTTCGTAGCCGATGGTGATGGCCGCGGCGATCAGCAGCAGCGGGAGCGCGGTGGAGCGCATCCCGAGCGCCAGCCCGGCGATGATGTTGGTCGCCGAACCGGTGTTCGACGCCTGGGCGACCGCCTGCGCGGGCTTCCGGGCGTCGGAGGTGTAGTACTCGGTGATCAGACCGATCGCGGCGCCGACGATGAGCCCGGTCACGAGGCATCCGTAGAGGGCTCCCTGCACCTCCGGAGTCAGCATCCCGATGACCGGCCAGGCAATGGCCAGCATGAGCACCCCGGCGCCCAGGGTCCCCAGGTTGAGCGCGGTCTGCGGGTTCGCGCCCTCGCGGGTGCGGACCAGGAACGTCCCCAGAATGCTTGCGGCGATGCCGAACCCGGCAAGGACCATCGGCAGCATCACGTAGTGGAGCGGTTCGGCGCCCGGAAGGTTCTCCGCAAACGCCACCCCCAGCACCATGCCGCCAATGATGGCTCCGACGTAGGACTCGAACAGGTCGGCGCCCATCCCGCACACGTCGCCGACGTTGTCGCCGACGTTGTCCGCAATTACAGCCGGATTCCGGGGATCGTCCTCCGGAATCCCGGCCTCGACCTTCCCCACGAGGTCCGCCCCCACATCGGCCGACTTGGTGTAGATGCCCCCGCCCACCCGGGCGAAGAGCGCGATGGAAGAGGCGCCGAGACTGAACCCCGCCAGGACCTGCAGCACCTGCCCCAACGGTTCGGCGCTCTCTACGAAAACAACACGCGTGTAGAAGAGAAACAGCCCCGAAAGACCCAGGATCCCCAGCCCGACCACGGACATCCCCATCACCGACCCGCCGGCGAAAGCGACGCGCAGCGCCGGCGCGATCGACGTCCGGGCGGCGTTCGCGGTCCGGACGTTCGCCGCGGTGGCGACCCGCATGCCGAACCAGCCGGCTACCGCGGAGCAGAGCGCTCCGATCAGGAAGGAGAGGCCGACGAGTTCAGTGCCGCCCCCGAGGTTCGCCACGTAGAGCAACACGGCGACCACCACCGCAAACACGGCGAGCACCGAATACTCGCGGCGCAGAAAGGCCATCGCTCCCTCGCGGATGGCGGCGGCGATCTCCACCATCCGCTCGGTGCCGGCGTCCTGCCGGCTGACGAACCGCGCCCGGTTCAGAGCGAAGAGCAGCGCCACCGCGCCGAACGCGGGGGTCAGATAGAGGAACATGTCCACGGGGCAGGATCTCCAGTTGGTTAAAGGGTCGGTTCTCGGCTTCTTGCCGGGTGCTCGGGACCCAGCCCGAGGCGGGAACTGCGAGTACGCGCTGCCCCGCTCGGCGAAGACCGAAGCGATCCGCCGGTCTGCAGGACCGCCGGGAGCAAGGCGGCGGGACCGGCGAAAACCCTCGCCGCGGGGCCGGAGAACCCGCTCCGAACCCGCTTTCCCGCGCTGCCGGAAGACGGCAATTTTACCAAAGCAGGCAGCTTTGAGACTGGTAGACTCGCCCGCTGCCGGCGCGGCCAGAACTTTCTCTTGCAACTCCCTCGCGGTGTCTGGATCAGGGCCCGGAATCTCACCGCCCCGCTGGTTCTCGGCCTCCTGCTCGGGGTTCCCGCTTCCGCCGAAGAACTGCGGTACCCGGTGGACGTGGCGGTCGGGCCCGGCGGGGAGATCTACGTCGCCGATATCGAGGCCGCGGCGCTGCTCCGCTGGAGCGGAAACGAGTTCGAGGTGGTGGCGAAGGGCCGGGGGCTTCCCAAGACCCCGCTCTTCGGCATCCGGCACATCGTTCCCGCCGGGGACGGAACCGTTCTGGCGAGCGACCCCGCCACCATGGCGCTCTACCGGATCACGACGTCGGGTGAGATCACGGCCATCCCCGACGACGGCTTCTTCGTGACCCCCTGGGGCATCGCCGTCGATCCCGGCGGCGACATTCTGGCGGTGGACCGGGTGACCGGGCGCCTCCGCCGGGTTCGGGCGGACGCCATCGAGGATGTCGCCACCATCCGCGCGCCGCGGGCCATCCTGGCCGAGAGCGACGGTTCCCTGCACGTCCTCACGGACCGCAACGTGTTGCGGATGGAGAACGGCGACGGGGAACCGCTCGTGCAGTCACCGCCGTTCGAGTTCCCCCACGACTTCGTCCGGGCTCCCGACGGCGGCTTCTTCGTGACCGACGGCTACGCCCGGTGCATCTGGAAGGTCAGCCCCGAGGGGCGGGTTTCCGTGCACGTCCGCGGGGATCCGTTCATCAGCCCCCAGGGCCTCGCGCTCAGCGCGGACGGCGACCTGCTGGTCGCCGACGCCCATGCCCGAACCGTTTTTCGAGTCTCCGGAGGTGGGCAGGTGCTCCCGCTCGGCGAGTAACCGGTTCCGGAAAAGGATGCCAACATGACGAATGATCGCGGAAGCTGGGGATCTCGCCCGGGCTTCATCCTGGCCGCCACCGGTTCCGCGGTGGGGCTCGGAAACATCTGGGGCTTTCCGACCCAGGTAGGCCAGGGCGGCGGCGCGGCCTTCGTCCTCATCTATCTCATTGCCGTCATTTTCATCTGCGCGCCCATCCTGCTCGGCGAGGTCCTGGTTGGACGCTACGCCCAACTGGGTCCCGCGGGGGCCGTCCGGCGGATCTCGCCCTCCGGTCCCTGGTGGGTGATCGGCCTGCTGGCGGTGGCTGCCGGGACATTCATCCTCTCGTTCTACGCGGTCATCGCCGGATGGACGGTTCAGTATCTCTGGCTCGCGGTCACGGACGGACTCGCCGCCGACGCCGAGGGATCGGGGGCGCTCTTCGGCGCTGTCTCGGCCAATCCCATCCGGAACGTCCTGTTCACGGGCCTGTTCCTGGTTGCCACCGCCTGGTGCGTCAATCGGGGCATCCGGCGCGGCATCGAAGCCGCATCGCGCCTGATGATGCCCTTGCTCTTCGTCCTGCTCTTGATCCTCGCCATCCGATCGGTGACGCTTCCGGGCGCCGCCGAGGGACTTGCCTACTACCTGCGTCCGGATCTTTCCCAGGCGCTGAATCCCGAGATCATCGGCGCCGCAGTGGGACAGGCGTTCTTCTCGCTGAGCCTCGGGATGGGAGCCCTCATCACCTATGGCAGCTACCTGCACCGGTCCCACGCGGTGCGTTCCGCCTCAATCGCCATCGTGGGGATCGACACCACGATCGCGCTGCTCGCCGGATTCATCATCTTCCCGGCGGGGTTCTCCATCGCGAGCTTCAGTTCCGGCTCTACGTTCGATCCCACGGCCGGCGGACCGGGTCTCATCTTCGCCGTCCTCCCCCAGCTCTTTGCGACGCTGCCGGGCGGGCTGCTCTTCGGCGCCGCGTTCTTCCTGCTCCTGTCGGTAGCCGCTTTCACTTCGACCATCTCGCTGCTCGAGGTACCGGTGGCGCACGCCATCGACCAGTGGCGCTGGCCGCGCAGCAAGGCCGTCCTCGCGGTCGCCGCCTTCACCTTCGCGTTTTCCATCCCCTCGGTGCTGTCGTTCAGCGGCGGATTCTTCTCGGAACTTCCCGCCGTCGGAGGCACCTTCTTCGACCTGATGGTGAATGTCTGGAACGAAGGGGCGCTACCGCTCGGCGGCATGCTGATCAGCCTCTTCATCGGCTGGAGGTGGGGCGCCCGCTTCGCCGGTGACGAACTCCGGCGCGACGGTCCCGGCTTCCCGAGCCCGGCGCTTTGGGGCTTCCTGATCCGCTTCGTCTCCCCGGCGGCCATCTTCCTGCTGATCGTCTCCCGTTTCGTCCTCTGACGGTCTTTTCCCAAGGAAACACCATGAGCGAATTCATTGCCTGGGCGTCAAACGCCATCTACCAGTGGTACGCCCTGCCCCTGCTGCTGGTGACCTGCGGGCTCTACCTGACGATCCGCACCGGCTTCGTCCAGATCCGCGGATTCGTCGCCGGCATGCGGCGGGTCGTTTCCGGAATGTCCCACGACCAGAAGGGTGCGGAAGGGGAAATCACCCCCTTCCAGGCGCTCTCGACCGCTCTCGCCTCCACCGTCGGAAACGGAAACATCGGCGGGGTGGCAACCGCGATTCTGATCGGTGGCCCGGGCGCCATCTTCTGGATGTGGGTCACCGCGGTCTTCGGCATGGCCACCAAGTACTCCGAGGCCGTGCTGGGCGTCACCTATCGGGTGAAGAAGGAATCGGGCGCCTTCGCGAGCGGCCCGATGTACTACATCATGGCAGGCGTCCGCCATGCGGGACTCGCGAAGGTGCTCGCGATCATGTTCTGCGTCTTCGGCGCGGCGACCGCGCTGCTCGGCACCGGCAACATGGCCCAGTCGAACACCATCGTGCGGACGTTCGTGGAGGCGGCTTCCGGCTTCGGGTGGGAGGTCTCTCCGTGGGTTCCGGGTCTCATCATCACCGTCGCGGTGGGCGCCGTTCTGCTCGGAGGAATCCACCGGATCGCATCCGTGGCCGAAAAGCTCGTTCCGACGATGCTGGTCATCTACCTCGGCATGTCCCTCACCTACCTGCTGATGAACTTCAGCGCACTGCCGGGGGTCTTCGCGACCATCTTCGAGCACGCCCTCTCACCGCACGCGGCGGCCGGCGGGTTCCTCGGGGTGAGCGTCCGGCAGGCAATCGCCGCCGGGATCAGCCGGGGCGTCCTCTCCAACGAGGCCGGGCTCGGCAGCGCCCCGATCGCCCACGGGATCGCGCAGGTGAAGCACCCGACGGATCAGGGTCTGGTCGGGGTCTTCGAGGTCTTCATCGACACCATCGTGGTGTGCAGCATGACCGCGTTTGCGGTGTTGTCGTCAGGCATGTGGATGGACACCGCGTACCAGAACGCGAGCGGCGACCTCACGGCCGCCGCCTTCCAGATGTCGATCCCGTTCGCCCCGGTGGTGATCGCCATCTCGTCGTTCCTGTTCGGTTTCTCGACGATCATCGGCTGGTACTACTACGGGGAGACCTGCTGGGAATACATGTTCGGCCAGAAGGGCATCTTCCCCTACCGGGTCATCTACGTCGCGCTCCTCCTCATCGGCGGGCTCGTGACCGTGGAGACGGTGTGGAACATCGGCACCCTGCTGAACGGCTTCATGGCGTTCCCCAACCTGATCGGGATGCTGTTCCTCGGTGGCGTGGTCGCCAAGAAGACCAATGAGTACTACGCGGCCGAGAAAGGCGGCGGGTCCGACTGAGAGAAAGAGTCCCGTCCGGCGGGACGTTGAGGAGAGTCTGCGCGGCGCCCGGAGAACCGGGCGCCGCCGCGCGACATAACAGCCCGTGGTGAAACTCGCGCGGCATGCCCGAGCTACGAGGAATGGCGGTCGGCCACGCCGTCTTCCATTCCTCGTGCTAGCGGGGTCTACGCGGGGCTCACGCCCCGCTCCGGAAGCGAACAGCGATGCATCCCGGCCAGCCCCCACCGGGAGGACTGGCCGGGCCCCTACGCGGCCCTCATCGTTGCGTTTGGTCGGAATACACTCGGTATTCCTCCCTCACGCGCCTTCTCAGCCAGGCGCCTCGCCGTTCTCGGTGCTCACGCCAGTTCCACCACAGGCTGTCAAGCGAGGACTGCGCTCCATCCGATGACCGACGGTCCCGATCCGAATCCCGGCCCGGCTACTCCGGGGCACGGCTTCGGCACCGCTCCCGTCTTCCTGGCGTCGATCAGCACCATCCTCGGGGCGATCCTCTTCCTCCGCTTCGGCTACGCCGTCTCGGACGTGGGGCTCCTCGGGACCCTCGGGGTCATCGCCATCGCCCATCTGGTCACGATCCCGACCGTTCTCGCGGTATCCGAGATCGCGACGAACCGCCGGGTCGCCGGCGGGGGCGCCTACTACATCATCAGCCGCTCCTTCGGCACCCGGATCGGGGGCGTGATCGGCATCGCCCTCTACCTGTCGCAGGCCATCTCGATCGCCTTCTATCTGGTGGCCTTCGCCGAGGCGTTCGGGCCCGTCTACGAGTGGATCGAGAGCGCCTGGAACTTCGGGGTGGACGCGCGTTTCGTCAGCCTCCCGGCGGCGGTGGCGCTCCTGGCGCTGGTGCTGACCAAGGGCGCCGATCTGGGAGTCCGGGTGCTCTGGGTGGTCTCGGTGATCCTCGGCGGCTCCATCGCCGCGGTCCTGCTGGGCTCGGCGCCGGAAGCGATCCGCCCGGAAACCTTCAGCGTGACGGCCACCGGCGAGAACCCCCACAGCTTCGCGGTGGTCTTCGCCATCATCTTCCCCGCCTTCACCGGAATGATCGCCGGCCTCGGGCTGTCGGGGGACCTGAAGAACCCGCACCGGAGCATCCCGCTCGGGACCATCGCCGCGACCCTCGCCGGCATGGTGATCTACATCCTGGTGGCCATCAAGCTGGCGGTGAGCGTGGATCCGGAGCAACTCCACGCCGACCAGTTCGTGATGGCCCGGATCGCGCTCTGGGGCCCTTCCGTCTATATCGGGCTCGGCGCCGCCGCGCTCTCCTCGGCGCTCGGTTCCATCCTCGTTGCGCCGCGGACCCTCCAGGCGCTCGGCCAGGACCGGGTCCTGCCCTTTCCGGCCCTGAACCGGTTCGTGGCGAAGGGAGTCGGAGCCGCCCGAGAGCCGCGCTGGGCCGCCGCGCTGTCCGGCGGGATCGCGATCTTTTTCGTGGTGGTCGGCGATGTCGACTTCATCGCCCAGATCCTGACCATGTTCTTCCTGGTGACCTACGGCGCGCTCTGCACCGTGTCGTTCCTGGAGTACTTCGCCGGGAATCCGTCCTACCGGCCCACCTTCCGCACCCGTTGGTACCTGTCCCTCGTGGGGGCGCTCATGTGCGGGATCCTGATGGTGCGGATGAACGCCCTCTACGCGCTCATCGCGTTCTCCCTCATGTGGGTCATGTACGTCGGCCTGAACCGCTCGCGGCGGGGCGAACGGGACTTCGCCGCCATCTTCCAGGGCACCATCTTCCAGCTCACCCGCCGGCTCCGCATCACCCTTCAGAAGAACCTCGTGGAACGGTCGGCCGGCGGGTGGCGCCCGTCCGTGGTCGCAATCACCCGGCACGGCGAGCGGCTGGGCCATTTCGACCTCCTGCGCTGGATGAGCCACCGGCACGGCTTCGGCCATTTCATCCAGTACGTCGAGGGGGAGTACTCGCCGACCACCGTCCGGCAGGCGCGCCAGGAGGTGCGCACCCTGATCGGGCAGACGGAGGCGAGCGGCGCCGGCGTCTACGTGGACTCCCTGGTCAGCCCGTCGTTCCGGCTCGCGCTCGCGCAGTCGCTCCAGATGCCCGGAATCTCGGGACTGCCGAACAACTGCCTGCTGCTGGAGTTCGACGAACTCCGAAAGGAGGAAATCGCGGAGAGCGTCGAGGGCGCCCGGATCGCGGTGGACACCGGGTTCAACGCCCTCATCCTCCGCTCCACCAGTCATCGGTTCGGCTACCGGTCCTCCATCCACCTCTGGCTGACGGAAGACAACTTCGACAACGCACCGCTGATGCTGCTGCTCGCCTACATCATCGTGGGACATCCGGAATGGAAGCGCGCCGAGATCCGGGTCTTCGAGTGCTGCGATCTCAGTTCGAGCGAACACCAGGACCACGACCTCTCGAGGCTGCTGTCCCAGGAACGCCTGCCCATCTCGGAGCAGAACCGGATGACGATCGGCTACCAGAGCGACGAGGAACTCGAGAAGGAAGTGTCGCGGAGGTCCTCCCGCGCGGACCTGGTGATCTCGGGAATTTCCGCGGCCACGCTCCGGGGCGCGGACGCGGAACGCGCGTTATCCCGCTACCAGTCCACGAACGACGTGCTCTTCGTCAGCGGCGTGGAGCGGATTTCGCTCCGGGACGGCGGCGCGGGGGGGCGCTGAACCCGGGAACGCCGGCCACCCCACAGTAGGAGCGGGAGGGGAACGCCACCCTCCGCTCAACGCGGCAACGGTTTGAAACGCCGGCCTCCAGGCCGGCACCCGCTGCGCGAGAGCGCAGCGGAACCGCACTGCCTGATTCTCCTGGTCGGCCCCTGAATCAGGGCAGGAAGACGGGCTACTTCCAGAGCGAGAGCAGGATCGCCTGGCCGAGCAGCGCCACGAAGTTGTAGGCGACGTTCATCACCGCGAGTCCGGATTTCCGCTTCTCGAACGCCACCGACTGGTGCGACACCGGGATCACGAAGGCGATCGTGGCGACGAGGGCTGCGTGGACGCCGTGGAGCGGGCCGCTGAAGCCGTCGAGCAGCACCGCGAGTCCGAAGGCGGAGGCGATGGCGAACAGGAACGACCCGCCGTAGGTCTTCAGGGGATTGAAGCCTTCGGCGATCGCCTCCTCGGTGGTCTCCATGAGCGCCAGCCAGCGCTTTCCGAAGAGGGGCCCGTACCAAAGGGCGCCCACGATCAGCGGGACGATGCCGGCGACGACAATGGCCAGGTAGTTGAGGTCATGCATGGTGGTTGGGCCTCCTGAATGCGGGTGGAGAAATCAGGTGGACGAAGGGAGACCGAACTCCCGCGCGGCGAGCGGGATGCCCGCCGGCGAAGTCCTATTCGCCGTCGGGATCAGCGCCGGAAACGTCGACCCCCGCCTTTTCGAGTTCCCAGAGCACGGCGTCGGCGAACTCGTCGAGTGTCGGCACTTTCCGCCCATTGATGAATAACGACGGAGTACCCATGACTCCCAGCCGCACACCCTCGGCGATGTCCGACTGGAGCGCCGCTTCGGCCTGAGGCTCGGCCATGCAGGCCCGGAAGGCGGCTTCGTCGAGCCCGGCGCCTACCGCGATTCCGACTACGTCATCGAGATCGGGGCCGTTGGGCGGCGCCCGGTAGACGGCATCGTGGTAGTCCCAGAAGTTGCCCAGGAGATTGGCGCAGGTACCGCCGCGCGCGACCTCGCAAGCACCGGGATGCAACACGCGCGGCATGTGCCCGGCGCAGGTCGAGTCGAGCGGATAACTGCGGTAGTAGAGCGCGACATGCGGGCCGGTCGGGCCCTCGACGTACTGGTCGAAGGCCAGCGCGAATCGCCGGCAGGATGGACACAGGAAATCCGAGAAGGTGACGATCTTCACCGGCGCCTGGGGATCGCCTTTCACCGGCACCCCCTCGAGCGAAACCTCCTGCACGGGCTGCTGCCGGAAGGTCGGATTCCGCCACTGCGGCGCCAGCCCGGCGCCCCGGAGCGGCAACTCGGCCGGCAGGCCGTCCGAGGCCGCGGAACGAACCCCGAGGATCGAGAGGTCCACCGAGTCCTCCGCCCGGTCGCTGAGGCTGACGTTGATCACCAGCACTGCCGCGGCCACGAGACTGGCGGCGAGCCAGAACGCCCGAACCGCGAAGCGTTCGATCGCAAATTGTGAGTGCATCGCCGGAATTGTCGCCGACCGCCGCCGGGCCGGCAAAAGCAGCAGGAAAGCGGCTCCGTTCGCACCGTATGTCCAGATGCAGAGCGAGCAGTAGCTGCCGATCGCGAAAGCCTGGACGCCGAAGAGGAACAGATCGACCACGAGCGCCAGGGTGACGAGGCCGAGCGCCAGGCGGCCGGGCCGGCTGGCGAGCGGGGCCTTGCCCAGCAGGGCGAGCGCGAGCAGAAACCCGAGCGACACGAAGAACGCGAGCCCCACCGCGGCCAACGGAACCCCGGCTACCGTGGACCAGGCGCTCGCCGCCACCTCTTCGCAGCCCGAACTCGCGGGATCGCAAACCGCCGCCGCCAGGGCGCCGGTGTCGAGCCCGTGATGCCGAAGCAACAGGACTCCCGAGACCACCGCGCCGAAAGCCGCAGCGGCAAATGCCAGTCCGAGACGAACGGCGCCGGTTGCGCCCCGGAAGTCGGGAAGTCCAGCCATGGAGGCCCGGAGTTTATCCATCCCTCCGGTAGCCGACCACATAGGGAGGAGCCTCGATCCCTTCCGTCAGATCGGGCGCCGGTTCCGGCGGCCCGAAGGTGGTCCTCAGGGGTACCAGACCGGCCCAATGCGGGAGGGCGAGATCCTCGTCGTCATCGGCGGGAGGCCCGGTCCGAAGCTTGGCGGTGGCCTCCTTGATGGGGATGGACGCGACCAGGGTCGCCTTGAGTTCGATTTCGTTCGTCGGGCGGGCGTCCCCGTGGCGCCCGGGAACCAGGCGGCTCAGCAGCACGTCGAGCGCGCGGTTTTTCTCGCCTTCCTCGGCCACCTCCGCGGTACGCCCCAGAACCACCACCGAGCGGTAGTTCATCGAGTGGTGGAAGTAGGAGCGGGCGAGAACGAGAGCGTCCAGCAGGGTCACCGTAACCGCGGCCTCGGTGCCCGCGGCGAGAAGACGCATGAGCCGGCTCGCCGACGACCCGTGCAGGAGCAGGCGATCGCCGTCGCGCGCGTAGCCCATCGGGATCACGAAGGGCGAACCCTCGTGCACGAAGCCGACGTGCGCGACGATGCCCTCGTCGAGGATCTGGTCGATCACCGTCCGGTCGTACGAGCCCCGCTGCGGCAGCCGCCGGACCCGGCTGCGGGGCGTCCTCTGGATTTCCGAACTCATCGTTTCCTTTCTGCCAGCGGTCAGGCGTCGCTACGCAGGGACAGCCTGCTCCGCAGGGTTTCCATGGTGACCACGCCGACGAACCGTCCCGCATCGAGGACCGCGAGCGACCGCCGGCCACCCACCAGGAGATTGACCGCCCGGATGGCGGCGTCCTCGGGCGCCAGGGTGGTGGCCAGAATCTCGGTCCGCATGAGGTCCCCGGCGGTCAGCCGCTCCAGCTCGTCCGACGAGCGCCGGCGCAGATCCTCGAGGCGGACCGCACCCACGAGGTCCGCCTCGTCCAGGACCGGGATCTCGGAATGCGGGGTTTCGAGCGCCAGCAGTTCGGTCGCGGAAGCATCCCTCGGGACCGAGAGGATGCGGTAATCGAGGAGATGGGCCGCGGTCACCCCTTCGAGCGCCTGGGCGAGCCAGACCTGGCGCGTCACCTCGCGTGAGGTCCGCCGCAGATTGAGTCCGATCAGGACGAACCAGAAGCCGAGTACGAGACGGACCGCCCCTCCCGCCGCGCCGCTCCCGCCGAAGAGCGCCAGGATGCCGAATGCGACCATGAGCAGGCCGAAGGCGCCGCCGGTCGCGGCCACGGCGCGGGTGGCGGCCAGCGGCCGGTCCCAGACCGCCCAGAGCGTGGCCCGCAGAATCCGCCCGCCGTCGAGGGGGACGGCCGGGATCAGGTTGAACGCCAGCAGCAGACCGTTGATCAGGGCGAGGTTGTTCGCCACGGCGAGGACCGGGGCCGGCGCCGCCGTGAAGACCTGACCGAGCGCGAGGAACAGGGAGAACAGCACGAGGGTGGCGAAGGGTCCCGCGAGAGCGATCCGCAGTTCGGCGGCAGCCCCGCGCGGATGCCCCTCCAGTTCGGTGGCTCCGCCGAACACCCGGAGCGTGATCCCGGAAACCTTCAGTCCCGAGCGGGCGGCGGCGGCCGCGTGGGCCAGCTCGTGGACCAGGACGGACGCGAGCAGCAGCACGCTGGTCACCACCCCGAGCGCGGCGGCGCCGGCCGCCGAGACTCCCGGCAGGCCCCGGAAATAGAGCACCGCAAACAGGGCCGAAACAATGCTGATGGTCAGCACCCAGGAATAGTGAATCCGTATCGGGAAGGGCAGCCAGAGTTGCCGGATGCCCCGCCGCGGCGACCCGGTCACGGCTTCTTCCCTCCGGCGGCCGGCGCCGTTCGCCCCGGGTTCCGGGACAGGATCAGGACGCGCTCTCCCGGGCCGAGTGGTTCCTCGATCCAGCCCCGATTCAGGAACTCGACCGTCGCGAGGGGAGCATCCAGCCTGCCCCCGGCGGCCAGGCGGCCGAGGGCGCCGCGGACCGATCCGCTCTCGCCGGCCACCACGGCGGCAATGCGCAGCGACTCCGGCGCCGGGGCGTCCCACAAACGATCGGCGCTTTCCAGAACCTCCACGAAGAGCGCCTCGCAGGCGTCAAAGCGCCGCCGCCCGCAATGGAGACTCACCTCGATCAACGATCCCCGCGACCGAACGAGGGCGATGAGGCCGGCCGGGGCGTCCGCGGCCCCGGCGGCTGAGCCTTCCGGAAGACGGGGCGCGTCCTCGCAGGCTCCCTCCATCGCAACCGGACCCTCGGTCCCCGTCTCCCTCGGCGCCGGATCGAGACGGGTGCGCACCCCGGTGAAGCCACGCACCCGGAAAGCCTCCGTGAACTTCGTCTCGGCGCCGCGGCAGGCTGCGGCCCGCCGGAGACGGGCTCCCAGGTCCGCGAGCTCGGCCCGCTGCGCCGCCACACCGTTCCCGTTCCTGCCGGAGGCGCCGTTACCGGACGGATCGGACGCCGGAAGCTCCCGCACGGTCAGTCCGAGCCACTCCCCCTTCCGGGTGGCGCGAAAGACCCCGCGGCCGGCGGGTTCGAACGCGCCCTGCCCGGGCAGCGACAGGTGAACGTCGGCCCCGGGCAACAGGAGCTTTCGCCCGTCCGCAACCCCGTACTCGGCGGGTTGCCCAAAGAGCAGGCCGTCGAGGAGGTCGAGCCAGCGGTCGCGGCTCCGGACGCCCTCCGCGGGAGTGGCGGAATCGGGTTCCGCCGGCAGCACCAGGGAGAGGGGTTGCTCAACCAGCTCCCCCGCGGCCACGGGACGAAAAGCCCCGCTCGCAAACGTCGTGGCGGCGGACCGGAACAACGCGACGAGAGCCGCCTCGCCGGGCAAGGCGGCCAGCGCTCCCCGGGAAACGAAGACGGTCCGATTCGCGAACAGGAAAGCCTCCGGCTCCGGATCGTCGAGGACCGCGAACCGCCAGCCCTCCTGCAGGGCCGGCCCTACTCCATCGGGGGTGGCGAACAGCGGGGTCTCCGCCAGCGCTTCGACGCCGATTTCGGCAATGCGGGCGCCAAGATCCGGATCCCGGACCAGTCGCCGACGCTCCTCGAACGCGTCGCGGGCGCGCCCGGCGGCGTGAATTGCCGCCGCGTCGGGCGGTATCGCGATCGGCCCCGACGAGGACGCGCAACCCGCGCTAGCGAGAGTGGCGAAAAGCGCGGGGGCCGAAAGGAGGCGTAACCTTGGAACGAGCTTCCGGGTCACGCGATTCAGCAGACGGGACCGATAGCGACGGAACGGCTTGAAAGCGCGGGGCTCGAACCCCGCGCGGCGGCGCTGACCGGGAGGTCAGCTAGGCGTAGTAGTTCGTGTTGATATCCCGGTAATCGGCCCACTCGTCGGGGAGCTCCTCGTCCGGGAAGATGGCCGTCACCGGGCAGGCCGGCTCGCAGGCGCCGCAGTCGATGCAGGTGTCGGGATCGATGTAGAGCTGGGTGGCTTCCTCGAACCCATCCTCGTCACTTGTGGGGTGAATGCAGTCGACCGGACAAACGTCCACGCACGCGGTATCTTTGGTCCCAATGCAGGGTTCGGCGATCCAGTAAGACATCGTGGGAAGCTGCCTCCTCAGACAGGCTCGAGAAGAATGATCAGGGGGTCGGCCCCGGAATCAGCCAAGGTCGAGAAGTCTCTGCGAGTACTCCGTGACCCGATCCAGGGAACCCCAGAATAGTAGTCCAAGAAGGTTCGGGACAACCAGCACGACGAGCAGGCCCACATCGAGCCGACTGAGGGCGAGCGGCGGTGTCGGACCGGTCTCCTGGTCGATCACCATGACCCGCAGGACCTTGATGTAGTAGAAGGCGGCCACCGCAGCGTTCAGCACGCCGATGACCGCGAGCCAGCCGAGGTCGGCGCTGATCACCGCCGCGAACACGTACCACTTCGCCAGGAACCCGGCGAAGGGCGGGATCCCCATCAGCGAGAACAGGAAAATCACCATCGCGAGGGTGAGCAGCGGGGACCGCTTCCAGAACCCGGCGTAGCTGCCGATCTCGAAGCTTCCCGTCTCCCGGTGCGCCAGGATCACCACCGCGAAGGCTCCGAGGTTCATGAAGAGGTAGATCGCCAGGTAGGCGGCGATGGCCTGCACCCCGTCCACCGAGAGCACGCACGCCGCCATCAGCATGGTTCCGGCGTGGGCGATCGAAGAGTAGGCGAGCAGCCGCTTGACATTCGTCTGGAGGAGCGCCGCCACGTTCCCGAGGGTCATGGTGATGACCGCCAGGATCATCAGCAGCATCTGCCAGTCGGCGCCTCCCACCGGGGCGATCGCACCCCCTCCCGCGGGTTCCGCCATTCCCAGATAGAAGAAACGGATGAGGATCGCGAATCCGGCGGCCTTCGGGCCGACCGACAAGAACGCGGTGACCGGCGTGGGAGCCCCGGTGTACACGTCGGGACACCAGAAATGGAACGGCGCGGCGGCGATCTTGAAGCCGATTCCGGCGGCGATCAGGATCACCACGAACAGCAGCCCGGGACCGAACGTCCCTTCCGCAAGCGCAGCGCGCACCCCGTAGAGATCGAGGGTGCCGGTCATCCCGTAGAGCAGCGAGAGCCCGAAGAGCATGGCGCCCGTCGACACCGCCCCGAACAGGATGTACTTGAGCGAGGCCTCGTTCGAGAGCCGGTCCGAACTCAGGTAGCCCACCATGAGGTAGGACGCCACCGAGACCGTCTCGAGCGAGAGGTAGATCATCACGAGGTTGACCGACCCGGCCATCCACATGAGTGCCGCGGTAACGGTGAGCAGCAGCGCGAGCATCTCTCCGAGCCGGACGCCCTCGAGCTCCTTCGAGCGCATGCTGAGCAGCAGCACCCCGATCGAGGTGAGGACGAAGATCGGCCGGAGCACCCCGAGCAGGCCGTCGTCGGCCAGCATCGAGGCGAAGAGCGACTGGGGCTCCCCGACTCCGAGCGCCTGCCAGGAGGTCACCAGGGCGGCGATCAGGCCGGCGAGCGTGATGCCGTTCAGCAGGTTGGTGCTGTCCTTCAGCGGACGCCGCTGGGTGACCAGGTCCGCAACGATCACGAGGGCAAGAGCCCCCATCAGGATCAGCTCGGGAAGGAACCGGGAGAGGCTCTGCAGTGCGTCGGACATTGCCTGAGGCTTCCCCCGGCTAACCCTTGAGCTCCGCGGCGTCGTCGAGGTTCACGTGCTTCACGACGCGGTAGAGCGACATCACGATGGCGAGCGCGACCGCCGCCTCGCAGGCGGCGATGACGATGACCAGCAACGCGAAGACCTGGCCGCCGAGCGCTCCCTCGACGAACCGGGAGAAGGCGACGAGGTTGATGTTCGCCGAGTTGAAGATCAGCTCGATCGACATCAGCACGTTGACGGCGTTTCGCCGGGTCAGCACCCCGAAGACGCCGAGCGAGAAGAGCGCCGCCGAGATGTAGAGGTAGTGCTCGAGGGGAATCATGAGGAACCCCGGCGGCGGCGGACCAGCATCGCCGCGCCCATGAGCGCGATCAGCAGCAGGACCGAGGCGATTTCGAAGGGCAGCAGGTAGTCACCGACCAGGAGTCGTCCGATGGATTCGCTGGTGGGCCCCGGATCGCCCGAATCCATCGCGCCCCAGTCCACCGACTGGATGATCCACACCAGCAGCGCGAAGATCAGACCCGCGGACAGCGCTCCCGGAACGACCTGGATCGCCCCGGAAGAGAGATTCAGGTTGTAGATGCGGTTGGTCAGCATCACCCCGAACACCATCAGCGTGAGAACGCCGCCCACGTAGATGACCACCTGGGCGCCGGCCAGGAAGTCGGCACCGAGATAGACGTAGAGGATCGCCACCCCGAAGAACGTCCCCATGAGCGCGAAGGCGCAGTGCACGAGGTTCCGGCCGAGGACGACGTAAAAGGCCGACGCGAGCATGAACGCGGCGGTCCCGTAGAAGATCGCCGCGACCCCGAGGGACTCCATCGTGTTCCTTCTATCCCCCGTCAGGCGCCGGCTCGTCGAACCGGCGGAGCGGCCGGCTCCGCCGTCCGCGGCTCCTTCGCGAACCGATAGAGCAGGTCTCCCTTCGTCTTGCCACCGAACTCGTAGTTCGGAGTCATCTCGATGCAGTCCGTCGGGCACGGGAAGACGCAGAGTTGGCAGTAGCAGCAAAGCGACATGTCGATATCGAACTGCACCACCGTCTGCTTGATGGCCGTCCCGTCGGCCGCAAAGATCGGCGGTGCATCGCGGGCCCGCTTCTCGTTCTCGATGTGGATGCAGTCCACCGGGCAGGCCCGTTCGCACTGCTTGCACCCGATGCAGTCCTCGATCTTGACGTGGAGCCGCATCCGCGAGCGGTCCATCAGGGACTCCTTGGGAATGTCGAGCGGCGAACGCCAGCGCTCCTCGGGAAGTTCGTCGGCGGTGTACTGCTGGGTCACGGAACGCGTGAAGACGTGCCGGAAGGTCACCCCCATGCCGATCAGAACCGTGCTGACGGTTTCCCAGAGGTCAACGAAGTAACGCTTCATGTCATCCCGCCGAGAAAGCGCTCCGCACCGGGGAGGGAGCGGCGTCCACGCCAGAGGCCGAAGGCACTCCGCATGCGGAGCGCTTCCTCCCCGGGATGATGTCGTGGATCGCTCCGCGATCCGCGACATCCTTCCTCGCGGGGAGGGGAAACCCCTCCCCGCACCCCACCCCCGCGGCGCTACGCGCCGCGACGAACCAGTAAGACTTTTTCTTCACAGGCCTGAGACCCCCGTTACATCAGTCCCTTGATCACGGTGGTCGCGATCAGGAGGAAGAACGAAATCGGGATCACGTACTTCCAGCAGACGCCCATCAACTGGTCCACGCGCAGACGCGGCAACGTCCAGCGCAGCCACATCTGCACCACCACCAGCCCGAATCCCTTGAGGAAGAAGATCAGCGGGTTGGACCCGAACGGGCCGACCCAGCCGCCGAGGAACAGCAGCGCCGCCAGCATCGAAACCAGCAGCATGTTCCCGTATTCGGCAAGGAAGAAGAACGCGAACCGCATGCCGCTGTATTCCGTGTGGAACCCGGCGACCAGCTCCGACTCCGCTTCCGGAATGTCGAAGGGGGTGCGGTTCGTCTCGGCGAGCCCGCAGATGAAGAACAGGACGAAGGCGATCAGGTTGAGCGGGAACAACTGGAAGATCAGCCAATCGCCCACTCCGAGGAGTCCGCCCGACTGGGCCGCCACGATGTCGGGGATGTGCAGGCTCCCGACCTGGGCGACCACCACCAGGATCAGGATCGCGGTCGGGATCTCGTAGCTGACCATCTGGGCGGCGGCGCGCATGCCCCCGTAGAGGGCGTACTTGTTGTTGGAGCCCCAGCCGGCCATCAGCACCGCGAGCGCCCCCAGCGAGGTGATCGCGATGAAGTAGAGGACCCCGATGTTCAGGTTGGAAACCGCGAGGACCACCCCGTCTTCGCGAACTCCCCAGGGAACCACGGCGAAGGCCGCAAACGCGCTCGCGATCGCCAGCATCGGCGCCAGCCGGAAGAGAACCCGGTCCGCATCGCGGGGAATCAGATCTTCCTTGAAGAGCAGCTTCACCCCGTCGGCGAAGCTCTGCAGCAGTCCGTGCCAGCCCACCCGCATCGGACCGAGCCGGTCCTGGACGTGGGCCGCGACCTTCCGTTCGAGCCAGATCGAATAAATGGGATTGAGAGCGAGGATGCCCACGAAGCCGGCGGTGCCGAGCACCACCACGACCAGGTGCTGGAGCCCGGCCGGCACGAAGTCGCCGACGAGCTCCGAGATCACCGCGGCCAGCATGGGAAGCGCCGCGATCGTGCCCAGCACGACCAGGCAGAGCACGATGGGGATCAGCGTGAGCGGCCCCATGAGCCGCATCTCGATCTGGCGGAACCGGGTGATCACCGGTCGATCTCTCCGAGGACGATGTCCAGGCTGCCGATGATCGCGATGATGTCCGCGATCATCTCGCCGCGGGTGATCTCGTGGAAGAGCCCCATTGCGACGAAGCAGGGGGAGCGGCCCTTCACCCGGTAGGGGATGGGCTTCTTGTTCTCGGCAACGATGTAAAACGCCAGTTCACCGCGGGGCGCCTCGCTCCGGCAGTACGCCTCACCGGCCAGCGGCCGGACGAAGCGCGGCACGTTCTCCTGGACGTCGCCCTCCGCCGGCAGCCGGTCGAGCGCCTGGCGGACGATCTTGACGCTCTCGTACATCTCGCGGACGCGGACGAAGTACCGGTCCCAGCACGAACCGACGGGACCGTGCGGGCTGTCGGCGACGATGACGTTGAAGTCGTAGTTTTCGTAGCCCAGATAGGGGTCGTCGCGACGCAGGTCCCAGTCGATCCCGGAGCCGCGCAGGTTCGGACCGGAGAGCGCGTAGTCCTTCGCCATCTCCGGCGTGATGATCCCGATGTCGGCGGTCCGGCGGATGAAGATCTTGTTGTGGCTGAGGAGCTTGTCCACCTCGTCCAGCACCGGCACGAACTCGTCGAGGAAGCGCCGGCACTTGTCGGTCCAGCCCTCGGGCAGGTCGTGGGAAACGCCGCCGACCCAGTTGTAGTTGTAGAGCAGGCGGGCGCCGCAGAGCCACTCGAAGAGGTCGAGGACCCGCTCGCGCTGCTGGAAACAGAGCAGGAACGGCGTGAAGGCGCCGATGTCCATCCCGTAGGTGCCCATCGCGAGCAGGTGGCTCGCGATCCGCTGCAGTTCCGCGGTGATCACGCGAATCCCGGCGACCCGCTCGCCGACCCCGATGCCGAGCAGTTTCTCGACGGTGAGCGCGTACGCCAGGCTGTTCCCCATCGACCCGACGTAGTCCATCCGGTCGGTGAAGGGGATGACGCCCTGGTAGTCGATGTTCTCGGCGTGCTTTTCGAAGTTCCGGTGCAGGTAGCCGATGTGGGGCCGGGAATCCTTGACGATCTCGCCGTCGGTCTTCAGTTCCACCCGCAACACGCCGTGCGTGGAGGGGTGCTGGGGCCCCATGTTGAGGATCATCTCGTCCTCTTCGAGGTCCTCGGGGGAGAAGGCGTAGGAGTTGTCCGGCGGCAGTTCCTCGTCGTAGAGGGTGACGGCCGGAGCGCCGTCGAAGCCCGTCGAGCCCGGTTTGTCCATCCCGCTGCCTCAGTCGAACGGGCCGACGCCCGTCATCTGACCGCTCTCCGCGCGATCGGTCATCTGCCGTCCCGCCTTCACCGGGATCTTGTGCCAGGTCTCGGGCCACTCCCAGTCGCGCAGCAACGGGTGGCCGGGCCAGTCGGACGGCAGCAGGATGCGCCGCAGGTCGCTGTGCCCTTCGAAACGGATGCCGAAGAGGTCGTAGACCTCCCGCTCGTGCCAGTTCGCGGCCTTCCACACCGTCTCCAGCGTGGGCAGGCTCGCCCCGGCGCGCGCCACCCGGGTCTTCAGGACGATCCAGTGCTTCTTCGTCAGCGAGGTCAGGTGGTAGACGACCTCGATCGCCGGCGGATCGTCGCCGGGCCAGTCCACTCCCGAGACGCAGTGGAGGGTGTCGAACTCGAGTTCGCCGTCACCCTTGAGGAACTCCGCGGCGGCGGCCAGCTTGTCCCCCGGCAGACGGATCCAGGGGTCCTTTGCCTCGGGATCCGACTCGAACGAGCCCTCCTCGAGGCCGAGCCCGGCGGCGATCCGCTGGATGATCTGGGCGCCGTTCACCCGATCATCTCCGCTGGTTGCGAGTCGGCCGCCGGTTGCCGGCCCTCGCGCGGATCATCCAGCAGCGACTTCTCGCGGATCCGGTCCTGAAGCGCCATGATGCCGTAGAGCAGCGCCTCCGGGCGGGGCGGGCATCCCGGCACGTAGATGTCCACGGGGATGATCTGGTCCACCCCCTTGACCACGTGGTACCCGTACTGCCAGTAGGGACCGCCGTTGTTGGCGCAGCTCCCCATGGAGATCACGTACTTGGGTTCCGGCATCTGGTCGTAGAGCGTCTTGATCCGGATCGCCATCTTGTGGGTGACGGTGCCGGCGACGATCATGCAGTCGGACTGCCGGGGGGTCGCTCGCGGGATCAACCCGAGGCGGTCCCAGTCGAACCGGCTCGCGCCGGTGGCCATCATCTCGATCGCGCAACAGGCAAGGCCGAAGGTCATCGGCCAGATCGCCGACAGCCGCGCCCAGTTGACGACCGCGCTCACCGTGGTGAGCGCCATGTTGTCCCTGCCCAGGCTCTTTCCGAGGGCGCCGATCAGATCCACGTCAACTCCTGCCCGGGCTCGCTCCGGAGTGGCGGCCGATCCACGGTGAAAGCGCTCCACCGATCATGCCGAGACCCTCAGGCCGAGGCTCCGGAAGCGGCCTCGGCCGGGGACTTGGCCGAAGAAGCGGCGGCCGCAGCCGCGGGACGCGCCTTCAGTGCGCGCCGATCCTCTTCCCGGACCCATTCGAGGTCGCCCTTCACCCAGACGTCGGCGAGCCCGAGGACGAGCATTCCGATGAAGATGAGCCCGGCGACGAGGGCGCCGGGGCCGACGTCGACGTAGGCGAGCGCCCAGGGAAGCAGCATCACCGCTTCCACGTCGAAGATGAGAAACACCAGGGCGAAGACGTAGAACCGGATGTTGAACTGGACGCCCCAAGCGTTCCCGACCGGATTCTCGCCGCACTCGTACGGCTGCGACTTGCTGCTCAGCGGCAGCGAGGGGCGAACCAGCGATGAAACGAAGAGGGTGACGACCACGAAGAGTACGCCGACCGCGAAGGCAACCAGCGGTCCCAGGTATTCGCCCATGAAATTCGAAAAAACCGCCGCCTCGGCAGCCCGGGCCGCGGAACGCACAGAATTCTACTTGGCGGCCCGACGGTAGGTAAAGACCAAACGTTCGGAAACCACGCCCCAGGACCCTTCATCCTTCGCCTTTGTCCGCTACCGTGATCTCGGTCGTCATCCCGACACTCGACTCCGGGGAAACCACGGGCGCCGCCATCCGGTCGGTTCCCCCGGGCGCAGAGGTGATCGTGGTGGACGGAGGCAGCCGCGACGACACCGTGGCGGAGGCCGAGCGCGCCGGGGCGCGGGTCGAACGTTCTCCCCGGGGCCGGGCCATCCAGATGAATCACGGGGCGCGCGCGGCGCGGGGAGACGCCTTGGTGTTCCTCCACGCGGACTGCCGGCTCCCGGACGGCGCGGGCGAGCAGATCCGAACCGTGCTGGCGCGTCCGGGGGTCGCCGGAGGCTGGTTCCCGCAGCGGATCGAGGCGGCCGGAATCCTCTACCGGCTGGGCGCCCGCGGTTCGAACCAGCGGGCGCGCCTCCTGCGGCTTCCCTACGGGGACCAGGCAATCTTCACCCGGCGCAAGACATTCCTCGAGGTCGGGGGGTTTCCCGAGGAGCCGATCATGGAGGACGCCGGCCTCGCGCGCCGTCTGCGGCGCGCCGGCCGCCTCGATCCGGCGGAGTCCGCGGTGATCACCGGGACGGAGCACTGGCGCCGCCTGGGGCCGATTCTCACCGCCCTCCTCGACTATCTGACGCTCGGGGCATGGCTGGCCGGCGTGCCTCCGAAGTGGATCGCGAAGGTCTATTTCCCTCTGCAGCAACGTGCGCGGAACCGAAGATAGAAACACCCCGCCGTTGGCGCTGGGGGACCCGGCCTCTCTATACTGGGTCCCAGCGATGAAACCGGCCGCGTCGACACGCCGCAAACCACTCACCGCCACCGTGCTGGCGGTGGTGCTCGCGTTCGCCGTCGTCTGCCCGCTGATGGCCGCCCCCGGCATTCCCGCCGACCAGGGCTGCCACGGGAGTTCCGAGCCGGCTCCGGAGGCCGAGCGCGTGAGCGTGTGCTGTTCCTCGGTCACCGTTCCCAAGCTGCTCACCCCCGAGCCGGGTCCGGCCGCGGTCCTGCCCGCCTCCGTGGAATCGGTCCGGGCAGTCCCCAGGTGGAGCCACCAGCCCGACGGGCTCCTTCCTCCCCGGGAACCGCGGCCGCCGCTTTTCGTCCGGCACGCCGCCCTGCTGATCTGAGTTTCCGTCCGACGCACGTTCGGCCTCGCTGAGCCGAGCGCCGCCGGATCGGGCTCGCGTCCCGCTCGCGCGCCCGGCCGGGGCCGCCCCGCCCCGTGCCCCCCCGACCCACGCGCGCGCCGGGCAGGCGCCGCCCAGCCCAGTCCCCCCCTGACGACCGGCGGCCTGCGCTCGCGCAGGGTGGTCTTCCGGGCTCGCCAACCCGGTGACCCGCCGGCGGCCAGCGCCAATCCGCCCAGCGGAATCCGCCTGGTCCCGACCCGCCGCAGCCCGGCGACGGAATCCCCCTATCGTGTTCTTACGAAAACCTCTCTGCAGCAGCGCGGTGGCGGTCTTGCTGGCCGCCCCGGCTGCCGGAGGAATCCAGCCCGATTCGGCGCCCGATTCCAGGCCCGACTACTACGCTGCCGAACCCGAACTCAGGAGCTGCGTCGACAGCGCCATCGAGCGGCACCCCGCGCTGCTCGCGTCCCGGGCGGGCTACCAGGCTGCCCGGGAGCGCGTCCCGCAGGTCACCGCGCTCCCGGACCCGACCCTGAGCGTGAGCCAGGCGGTAAGGAGGGTGGAAACCCGCGTGGGGTCCCAGACCGGCGGCATCACCGTGAGCCAGTCCCTGCCCTGGTTCGGCGCCCGCGATCTCCGCGGCCGGGTTGCGCTTTCCGAAGCCGACGCGCAGCGCCGCGTTTACCAGGCCGAGGAGCGTGAAGTCATCGCCCGGATCAAGCGGATCTTCTACGACGTCGCCTACCTCGACGCCGCGCTCCGGCTGCTGAACGAAGAGCACTCGCTCCTCGGGCACTACGAAACCCTGGCGCGGGCGCGCTATTCCACCGGCCAGGGTCTCCAGCAGGCGGTCATCCGGCTGCAGGCCGAACTCACCCGGATCGGCGACCGGCAGCGGCAGCTCACCCGCCAGCGCCGGACGCTCGCCGTGAACCTCAACACGCTCTGCGCCCGGCCCCCGGAGACCGCCGTCCCGCCCATTCCCTCCCTCGAGCCGCCGGCAGTGACCCTGGACCGGGCCCATCTGGTGGACCTGGGAGAGCGGAACCGGCAGGAGATGCTGGCGGCGACGGCGCTGATCGAGGCGGGTCAGGACGCGGTCGAGCTGGCCGGAATGAACTTCCGGCCCCGCTTCACCGCGAGCCTCGCGCTGATGAACGTCGCCGGGCGCGACCCGGCGGACGTCCTCGGGCCGCTCCCTCCGGATGAGGGCAAGAACTCCCTGAGCCTGTCGCTCGGAGTGTCGCTGCCGGTGTGGAAGGAGAGCTACCGCGCGGGCGTCGAAGAAGCCGGGCACCGGCTCACGGCGCATCGAAGGCGCCTCGAAGAAGCCCGGGACGCCATGGAGAACGCGGTCGAGCAGGCCCTGATCCGGGTCGAGACCATCGAGGAACAGCTCGTCCTGCTCGACACCGTGCTCGTTCCGCAGAGTGAGGAAACGCTTCACGCCACCGAGACCGCCTACGAAACGGGTCAGGTGGGAGTGCTGGACCTGCTCGACAGCGAACGCGTACAGCTCGATGTCCTGAGGATGCGGGCCCGCTACGTGTCCGACCTCCTCATCGCGCTCGCCGATCTCGAACGCGGCATCGGCACCCGGGTACCCCTGCCCCCCAGGAGGGCCTCATGAACCGCACGCTCGTCATCGGCGCCGGCGCCTTCTTCGCCGGCATGGCGCTCGTCGTCCTCGCCGGGTTCGCCCTCGGCGGCTGGGAGTGGCCTCCCCGCTCCGGCGCGCCCGCCGAACAACACGAAGGGCACGACATGAGCGCCCCGGCTGCGGAAGCGGAACGGGAAATCCTCTACTGGCGCGCCCCCATGGACCCGAACTTCACTTCGGACCGGCCCGGCAAGTCTCCCATGGGGATGGACCTCGTCCCCGTCTACGCGGACCCCGCCCCGCCGGCGGAACGGGAAGTCCTCTACTGGCGGGCTCCGATGGACCCGAACTTCACTTCGGACCAGCCCGGCAAGTCCCCCATGGGGATGGACCTCGTCCCCGTCTACGCGGACCCCGCCCCGCCGGCGGAACGGGAAGTCCTCTACTGGCGGGCTCCGATGGACCCGAACTTCACCTCGGACCGGCCCGGCAAGTCCCCCATGGGGATGGATCTCGTCCCGGTCTACGCGGACGAAGCGGGGAGTCAGCCGGAGGGGACGGTGCGCATCGACCCGACCTTCGTGCAGCGCATCGGCGTCCGCACGGCGCCGATCGAGCGGCGGGACATCGCCCAGACGATCCGCACCGTCGGCACCCTCGCTCACAACGACAAGCAGATCGCCTGGGTGGGCACGAAGTACGACGGCTGGATCGAAAACGTCGCGGTGAACTATCTCGGCGAGACCGTCGAGCAGGGCCAGGTGCTCTTCGACATCTACAGCCCGCAACTGGTCGCCACCCAGACCGAGTACCTCCACGCGCTGCACTACGCGGAGCGGCTGGACGCCTCGCAGTACCCCGACGTCGCCGAACGGGCGCTCTCGCTCGTGGAATCGGCCCGCGTCCGGCTCCGCTACTGGGACATCACCGACGAGCAGATCGCCATTCTGGAGCGGGAGGAGGCCCCGCGCCGCACGCTCTCGGTGGTCTCCCCCGTGAGCGGCGTCGTGGTGGAGAAGCTGGACGAGGCGCTCGACGGCATGTACGTCAAGCCGGGGATGAACCTCTACAAGCTGGCCGACCTCACCACCATCTGGGTGGACGTCGAGATCTTCGAGCACCAGGTGCAGGCCATGCGGATCGGCCAGCGGGCCGAGGTGGAGCTGCCCTACGTGCCGGGACGGCCCTACACGGGCTTCGTCCGCTTCCTGTATCCCCATTTCAACCAGGAGACGCGGACGATGACCGTGTCCATCGAGCTCGCGAATCCCGATCTGGCGCTCCGCGCGGGCATGTACGCGAACGTCACCTTCGACGTTCCGGTGGCGCGGGACGCCCTGGCCGTTCCCGAAGAAGCGGTGATCCGGAGCGGCACCCGGGACCTGGTGGTCCTCGAGCTGTCGCCCGGCCTGTTCCGGGTGGCGGACGTCACCCTGGGCGCCAGCGGCGAGGGGTTGCTGGAGATCGTCGAGGGTGTGTCCGAGGGGGACCGCGTCGTGGTCTCGGCCCAGTTCCTGATCGATTCCGAAAGCAACCTCACCCAGGCCATCAAGGCGCCCGCCGCCGAACCCGAGACCGCGGAGCCCGAGGCGCCGGAACCGGCGATGACCCACCGCCACCACGAATAGCCCCATGTTGACGCGCCTCATCGAGTGGTCCCTCCGGAACCGCCTGTTCATCCTGGTGCTGACGGTGTTCCTCGCCGTCGCCGGGTTCCAGGCGCTCCGCGCCACTCCACTGGACGCGCTGCCGGATCTCTCCGACGTCCAGGTGATCGTGTTCACGGACTACCCGGGACAGGCCCCGCAGGTCGTCGAAGACCAGGTCACCTACCCGATCACCACCCAGATGCTCGCGGTCCCGTCGGCCACCGTGGTGCGGGGCTATTCGTTCTTCGGCTTCTCGTTCGTCTATGTGATCTTCGAGGACGGCACCGATCTCTACTGGGCCCGGAGCCGGGTGCTCGAGTACCTCAACTACGTCAGCGGCAGGCTCCCGGAGGGAGTCAGCCCCACCCTGGGCCCCGACGCGAGCGGCGTCGGCTGGGCCTACATGTACGCGCTCCGCTCCGCGGACCACGATCTCGCCGAACTGCGGTCGCTCCAGGACTGGTTCCTCAAGTACGAACTCACCGCCGTCCAGGGGGTCTCGGAGGTGGCGAGCGTCGGCGGGTTCGTCCGGCAGTACCAGATCACCGTGGACCCGAACCGGCTACGCGCCTACGACATCTCCCTGTCCCGCATCCGGGACGCGGTGCGGCGGAGCAACACGGACGTGGGGGGACGGGTCTTCGAGACCGCCGAGACGGAATTCATGGTCCGCGGGCAGGGCTATATCCAGGGGCTCGACGACGTGCGCCGCATCGCGCTCGGGGTGGACGCTTCCGGCACGCCCGTCACCGTCGAGGACGTCGCCACCGTCCAGTTCGGACCGGAAATCCGCCGGGGGCTCGCCGAACTGAACGGCGAGGGGGAGGTGGTCGGCGGCATCGTGGTGGTCCGCTCCGGCGAGAACGTCCACGAGGTCGTCACCCGGGTCAAGGCGCGGCTCGCGGAGGTGCAGTCCGGGCTGCCCGAAGGGGTGGAGGTGGTACCCGTCTACGACCGGACGGAACTGATCGAGAACTCCGTCGCCACCCTCAGCGAGAAGCTGATCGAGGAGATGGCGATCGTGGCGCTGGTCTGCGTCGTCTTCCTGATGCACCTCCGCTCCGCGCTCGTCGCGGTGATCACCCTGCCGCTCGCGGTGCTGATGGCGTTCCTCGTGATGTACGTGCAGGGGGTCGGGGCCAACATCATGTCGCTCGGCGGCATCGCGATCGCCATCGGGGCCATGGTGGACGCGGCGATCGTGATCGTGGAGAACGCCCACCGGCACCTGGAGCGGGACCGGGGCAAGCTGCCCCACTGGAAGATCATCGCGCGCGCCTCCACCGAGGTCGGACCCACCCTCTTCTTCGCGCTGCTGGTGATCACGATCTCCTTCGCGCCCATCTTCGCGCTGGAGGCGCAGGAAGGCCGGCTCTTCCGCCCGCTCGCGTTCACGAAGACCTACGCGATGGCGGCGGCGGCGCTGCTCTCCGTGACCCTCGTGCCGGTGCTCGCCGGCTTCTGGATCCGCGGGCGCATCCGGCCGGCGGGCCGCAACCCGGTCACCTGGCTGCTCATGGCGCTCTACCGCCCCATCCTGCGCCGGGTGCTGGCCTGGCGGTGGGCGGTCCTCGCCCTCACCCTCGCGGGAGCGGCCGCCACCGCGGTACCCATCTCACGCCTCGGGTCGGAGTTCATGCCCCCGCTGTGGGAGGGCGACCTGCTCTACATGCCGACCACCCTGCCCGGGGTCTCCATCACCAAGGCCCGCGAGGTGCTGCAGCAGACCGACCGGATCCTCCGGGACTTCCCCGAAGTGGACCAGGTATTCGGCAAGGTCGGACGCGCCGACACCGCCACCGACCCGGCGCCGCTCAGCATGATCGAGACCACGATCCTGCTGAAACCGGAGAGCGAGTGGCGGCCGGGCATGACCCCGGACCGGCTCATCGAGGAGATGGACGACGCCATCCGCTTCCCCGGACTGACCAACGCCTGGACCATGCCCATCAAGACCCGGATCGACATGCTGTCCACCGGCATCAAGACCCCGGTGGGAGTCAAGCTGTCCGGTCCCGATCTGAGCGTGCTCGAGGATCTGGGCAGCCAGGTCGAGGCGGTGGTGCGCGACGTTCCGGGCACCCGTTCCGCCTATTCGGAACGGGCCATGGGCGGCAACTACCTGAACTTCAAGGTCCGCCGGGACGCCATCGCCCGCTACGGCCTCACGGTCGGCGACGTGCAGGAAGTCATCCAGTCGGCGATCGGCGGAATGAACATCACGACGACCGTCGAGGGACTCGAGCGCTATCCCGTGAACCTTCGCTACAGCCGGGACCTGCGCGACAACCCGTCCGAGTTCGGAGACATCCTCGTGCAGACGCCGACGCGGCAGCAGATCCCGCTCGCCTTCCTCGCGGACATGTCCTTCGTCAAGGGACCGCCGGTCGTCAAGAGCGAGCAATCCCGCCCGAACGCCTGGATCTACGTGGACATCGAGGACGTGGACATCGGCAGCTACGTCGAGAGCGCCCAGGCGGCGGTCGCCGCGGAAGTCGAAATCCCGACGGGCTACAGCCTCGGCTGGAGCGGGCAGTACGAGTTCCTGCTCCGCGCCCGCGAGCGCATGGAGATCATGATTCCGCTCACCCTGCTGCTCATTCTGCTCACGCTCCAGATGAGCACCCGCTCGCTGTCCCGGACGCTCATCGTGGTGACGGCGGTGCCCCTCTCCCTCGTGGGCACGTTCTGGCTCCTCTACGCGCTCGACTACAACCTGAGCATCGCGGTGGGGGTGGGGATCATCGCCCTCGCGGGGCTGAGCGCCGAGACCGGGGTGGTGATGCTGCTCTATCTGGACCGCTCCTGCGAAGCGGCCCGGGAAGCGGGACGCCTCACGAACCGCGTCGAACTCGGCGAGGCGGTCTTCGACGGGGCCCTCCGGCGGGTGAGGCCGGTCGCCATGCTGACCGCCACCACCGCGCTCGGCCTGCTGCCCATCATGTGGAGCACCGGGGCCGGATCGGACGTCATGAAGCGGATCGCCGCCCCCATGGTGGGCGGGGTCGTCACCGCGGCGCTGGTGGTGCTGGTGGTGTTCCCGGCGATCTACTTCGTCTGGCGGGGCTTTGGACTTCCGCGGAAGACCGCCGGCTGATCCCTGATCCGATCGGCGGCCCCCCGCCTCCAGAGCCGGCCGAGGCGGTAGAGTCGGCCCGTGAAGCGGTTGCTGCGGCTCGACTGGGACATTGTCGCCGGCATCCTCGCCGCGGTCGCGGCGATCGTGCTGCACCTGCTCCACATCGTGGCGGTGGACGTGCTGCTCACGATCACGCTGGTCCTGCTCGCGTTGCTGCTCTTCCGTGACCTGCGGCGGGAGAGCAGCGACGAACGCGTGGCCGCGACCGTTCGGGAGATCCGCGCCGAGGTCGGCGAGTTACGCCGGGCGCTGTCCCCACCGGAGGCGATCCTGATCGGCCCGCGATCGCTTCAGGTGGAGAGCCGCCGGTTCGCGGAAGCGGCGCACGGCAGGATGGTCTGGTTCAACATGTGCTTCGCCATGTTCCGCTCGCAGGAGGTGTTCGACCTCATGCTGCGCCCCGCCATCGAGAACCCCCGCGTGGAATCCATCCAGTTCATTTCCGGGCTGGGAGAACGGGATCGCTGGGACCGCTTCATGGAACCCAGGATCGCCGCGTGCCGGGGCGCCGCCAAGGTGCTGACTCCGCGCTGGCGCGACCTTCCGGAGACGGTTTCGTTCATCCTGGCCGACTTCGAACCCGACGGCGCCACCGAGGCGCTGCTCAGTTTCTGGGGGGAGCCGTTCATGGCCCGCACCCACGGAGCGCAGGTCCCCCGCTACACCTTTCGGATCGCGGGCCACTCGGACCTGATCGCCCAGTTCGTCGAGATGGAGCGGCGTCACCGGAGCTCCGCAGACGGACCGACGGGCTGACTGGCTGCCGACGCGGGAAGGGCGAGCAGTCCGATCCCGGCGAGGATCGCCAGATCGGCGAACAGCAGCGGCGCGAACGGCGGGGCGCCGCGGGCGAACGCCCCCAAGGGGCGCCCGCCGAGGGCGCTGATGCCGGCGTCGAGGTGGAGCCAGAAACCCAGGAGGCCGACCCCGACCTGGAGCAGCAGCGTCAGGACGGCGAGGCGGACCAGTCCCGGCGCCGGCGTCCGCCGGAGCCCGAGGAGCAGGAGGTTCGATACCGCGAGCGCCGCCGCCGCGACCGGGATCCACTCGGTCCAGAACGAAAACCCGTTCTGTTCGTGGTCCAGCAGCGAGAGGACGAAGTTGCCCGCGAAGCCACCGGCCGCGAAGAGCGTCACCCGCTGGCCCCAGCCCAGGTCGTCGGCGGCTTCGCGGAAGAGGCCGGCGCGGTTCACGAGGAGCAGGAACCCGATCCCGGCGTAGGCGAGCGGCGCCACGAAGGGCGCCGCATAGACAAGCCCGTCGAGCGCGAAACGGCGGAAGAAAGCGCTCTCGAGGTGCAGGATCGTGCCCCACACCCCCACTCCCACCGACAGCGCGCCGATCACTCCCCCGGCCCAGCGCATCGCCGGCGCATCGGGTCCCCGCCCCGACCCGAGAAGACCGAAGAGAACGAGACCGCCGGCCAGCGAGAACCACAGCGGCAGCCACTCCAGCGGTTCCCGGAACGAGTTGACCGAGTGCGCGAAGAAAATGTCCACCGCCAGGAACAGCAGGTTCCCGGCGAGGAAGACCTCGAGCAGGAGGCGCCGGCGGCGGCGCAGGCTCGCAAACGTCAGGTTCACCGGACGGCCAGGGACGTTTCCGGACGCCGCGCGCGGAAGAGCGGGATCCCCGTCACTCCCCGGAAAGGGCCTTGATCCGTTCCTCGATCTCGGTGATCCGGTTCATGAGGTCGTAGGTCCCGTGCCACTGCACGAAATCGGCGCCGTCCATGAACGCTCCGTGCTTCACCGTCCGGCCCGCGTAGTGCCACGCGTCGAAGAACAGGAAATCGAGCGGTTCGTCGAACGGCACCTCGGTCAGGAGCCCCGCTTCGCGCACCTCGGCCATCCGCTCCATCAGCGCGGAGACCCGGGCGTTCGTGGTTTCGACCAGCGCCTCCGCGTCGGCATAGAACGCCTTGACCTGGTTCTCCGCGTGGCACTTGAGGCAGATGCCCTGCATCTCGGCCTGGGCCTGGTCATGGTGCGGCCGTTTCTCGGAGACCGGCGCGAAGAGCCAGTACGAGAGCCGCTCGGTGGTGTCGTGGGTCACCTTGGCGCCCTCGAGACCGCTCATGTGGCAGGTCGCACAGGTCGGCACCGGCATGTCGAAGGCGGTAAGCAGTTTCGGTTCGGCATCCAGATTCATCAGGTGGCGCTGCGCCTCGAAGAGGATGCCGTGCTTCGACTCGCTGTAAATCTCCTTCTGCGCGTGGTCCGGTCCCATGTGGCACTGCCCGCAGGTCGCCGGCGCCCGGGCGAGCGAGATCGCCGTGGAGTGGCGGCTGTGGCAGGCCGTACAGGTCCCGATGGAGCCGTCGGCGTTCGGCTGGCCGATGTTGTGGCAGCCAAGGCAACCGGACACCGTGGTCGCCGACCCCTCAAGCTGCGCGAGGGCGTTCGGGGGGCGCCGGACCGCGCCGGGATGGATTTCCTCGGCGCGGTCGATCCTCGCGGCGGGAAACGTCGCGGGATACCCCTCGGTCCCCATGACCGCGGCGTAGGCGGGAAGCGCGTGGCGGCTCCGTTCGAACTGGCGCACCTCGTCGGCGTGGCAGTCCTGACAGGCGAGCGCGGTGGTGGCGGTCGTGATCTCGAACCCGTGGTGTTCGAGGGCCGTCTGCCCCGGACGCACCTGGTGACAGTCGAGGCAGGTCACTCCGGCGCCCGCGTGGGCGCTCATCTCGAACTGCGCCACCACCGCCCCGGTCTCGTTGCGGTGGCAGTTCGCGCACTCGCCGCTTGCCCGGATCTGCTCGGGGGACCGCCCCGCGACTCGCGGCCGTGCCTGGTGGAGCAGTATCGCGGCCCCCACCAGCACCCCGGCGACCCCCACCACCGCCACGAGATCGCGGAAGCGGATACCGGTGAAGGCCATGGAGTCGTCGGTGTGGAGGTCGCTGGTTAGGTTAGCCCTCCGCGGGCGTCGGCCAAGGGAAGGTACGCGGATAGCGGCGGCCGTTGAGGCGCTTCCCGACCCAGGTGGAGCGAACCCCGAAGTGGTAGGTGACCAGGGTGATCGTGGCGACGGCGCCGAGGGCCAGCCCGAACTTGACCACCCCGGGCGCGCCCCAGCCGGCCAGCAGCGGCGGCAGCGCGACGGTCAACGGCAGGTGGACCAGGTACATCCAGTAGGAAGCGTCCGAGAGGTAGCGCCAGGCGGGGCTCGGAGCGTCGAGCCAGCGCCGGAACAGGCCGAGGAAACCGAGCACGAACCACCACATCGAGACCGCGAGCAGGGCCATGCCGGTGCGATGCGCCCACGGGGCTTCCCCCGGCGCCGTCTCGAAGTACGGGACCACCACCGCGAGGTAGAGGGTGTGGAAGAAGAGGCCCCCGGCGAGGCGCGCGAGGGCTCCGCCGCGGAGGTGGCCGAAGCCCCCGCCGCGGCCGTGCTCCAGCCAGCCGAAGACGAAGAACACCCCGTAGGCCGCGAGCAGCCGGAGCGGCGGAAGCAGCGAGTCGTCGGTTTCCAGCTCCCAGGCCTCCATGGGAATCAACGCAAGCGCGGTGATGGCCACGAGGACCGGCAAGATCCAGCGCCGGGCAAGGGCCTGGTGCGCGATGTCGGCAAGCCGGGCAGCTCTCGCCGGCCACCAGCGCCCGCATCCGGACCGGAACAGGGCAACCGCGGCGGAAAGGATCAGCAACTGGTACAGGAACCAGAGATGCATCAATCCGAGCCCGTCGTCCTCAGCGCCAGGAGCCGGCCCGAGCGGAACGGCGGAACGGGACGCCGCGAAGATCCACGCGGCAGCGGTCAGCGGAAAAAGGAGGATCCAGCTACCGGCGAGGGGGATCCCGATCCGGTTCAGGCGGTGGCGCAGGAACGCTCCCGTCCCGCGCCTTTGGACCAGGAACGACGCGAAGAAACCGGCCACTGCAAAGAAAGCCGGCATCCGGAAGGTGTGGATCAGGCTGACGAGCCAGCCGAACGCCTCGCTCGACTGCGGGTCCTGGTAGGCCCATTCGCCGGACGAAACCGGCGGAACGTAGCTGAGGGCGGTGTGCAGGACGAGCCCGAGCAGCATCATCACGGCGCGCAGCGCATCCAGCGAGTGGATGCGCGCCGGAGACGGCAGGCTGCCGGCTACCGCTTCCTCTCGCGGCCGTCCGACCACCGCGTTCAGGCTTGGCCGAAGAGATCCGGCGGTCCCGCGGTTTCCTGCGATTCGACCACCGCGATCGCCACCACGTTGACGATCTCCTCCACCTCCGCGCCGCGTTGCAGTACGTGCACGGGCCGGCGGAGCCCGGTGACGATGGGACCGATCGCTTCCGCGCCGCCAAGCCGCTGGAGCAGCTTGTAGGCGACGTTTCCGGCCTCGAGACTCGGGAAGATCAGCACGTTGGCGGCCTTGTCCAGCCGCGAGAACGGATAGGTGTCGCGGAGAAGGTCGTCCACCACCGCGGTGTCGGCCTGCATCTCGCCGTCAGCCACCAGGTCGGGGGCCCGCTCCCGCAGGATCTCGACGGCCTCGCGCACCTTGTTGGACCGCTCGTGGGGGGCGCTGCCGAAGTTGGAGAACGAGAGCATCGCCACCCGCGGCTCGACGTTGAAGCGCCGCGCCACCTCGGCGGTCTGGATCGCGATGTCGGCCAGATCCTCGGCGCTCGGATCGATGTTCACCGTCGCGTCGGCGAAGAACTTGATCTCGTTCGGGAACACCATGAGGTAGACCCCGGCGACGCGGCGGACGTCGTCGCGCATCCGGACGATCTGGAGCGCCGGCCGGATGGTCTCGGGGTAGTGCTGGGTAACCCCCGCCACCATCGTGTCGGCGTGCCCGAGGTTCACCATCATCGCCCCGTAAACGCTCGGGTTCTTCATGAGTTCCCGCGCCTTGGCGGGGCCCACGCCGCGCCGCTGGCGAATCGCGACGAGATGCCGCGCGTATTCGGCGCAGCGCTCCGAGTCGGTGATGTCCACCACCCGGGCGCCGTTCACCTCGATGCCCAGGGTCTCGCAGGCGTCGCGGATGACCGGCGGGCGTCCGAGCAGGATGGGCTCGGCGATGCCCTCGTCGAGGAGACGCTGCGCGGCGCGCAGGATCTTCGGCTCCTCCCCCTCGGGGAAGACCACCGACCGGGTGGCCCGCTTGGCGCGGCCGATCACCTGGCGCATCACCTCGCGTTCGAGCCCGAGGCGGGACTCGAGCCGGGCGCCGTACTGCTCCAGGTCGATCTGGATGCGCGCCACGCCGCTCTCCATCGCCGCCTGCGCGACCGCCGGCGCCTCCCAGAGGAGGACCCGGGAATCGAACGGCGAGGGAATGAGGTATTCGGGACCGAAGGACATCCGCTCCTTGCCGTAGGCGCGCATCACGGAGTCCGGTACGTCCTCCTTGGTGAGCGCCGCCAGCGCCCGGGCGGCAGCCAGCTTCATCTCCATGTTGATCGTGCGGGCGCGCACGTCGAGCGCGCCCCGGAAGATGAAGGGGAATCCGAGGACGTTGTTGACCTGGTTCGGGTAGTCCGAGCGCCCCGTGGCCATGAAGACGTCGCTGCGGGCGTCCATGGCGTCTTCCCAGGTGATCTCCGGGTCCGGGTTCGCCATCGCCATCACGAGCGGCTGAGCGTTCATGGAGACGACCATCTCCTTCGAGACGGCGTCCTTCACCGACAGGCCCATGAAGACGTCCGCGCCGCGCATGGCGTCGTCGAGCGTCCGCATCGAAGTATCGAGTGCGTACCGCTCCTTGAACTCGTTCATGCCCGATTCGCGCCGGGTGTGGATGACCCCCCGCGAATCGCACATCACGACGTTTTCGTGGAGCACCCCGAGGCTCTCGGCGAGTTCCGCGCAGGCGATGCCGGCGGCGCCGGCGCCGTTGATGACCAGCCGGACCCCGGCGGGATCCTTCCCGGTGAGTTCGAGCCAGTTCAGGAAGGCGGCCCCCGAGATGATCGCGGTGCCGTGCTGGTCGTCGTGGAAGACCGGGATGTCCATCTGCTCGCGGAGCCGCGACTCGATGTAGAAGCAGTCCGGGGCCTTGATGTCCTCGAGGTTGATGCCGCCGAAGGTGGGTTCGAGGGCCTTGACCACCCGCACCACTTCTTCGGGGTCGGTGACGTTCAGCTCGATGTCGAAGACGTCGATGTCGGCGAACCGCTTGAAGAGGACGCCCTTCCCCTCCATCACCGGCTTCGCGGCGAGCGGGCCGATGTTGCCGAGCCCGAGCACGGCGGTCCCGTTCGAGACCACCGCCACGAGGTTCCCGCGGGCGGTGTAGTCGAACACCCGTCCCGGCTCCTTGTGGATTTCCCGGCAGGGCTCGGCGACCCCCGGGCTGTAGGCGAGGGACAGATCCCGCTGGGTCTGGGTGGGTTTCGTGGGCCGGACCTCGATCTTTCCGGCCCGGCCGGTCATGTGGTAGTCGAGGGCGTCCTGTCTGCGAATCAAGGGGCTTTCCTCACAAGGTGAGATGCGCGGGCTCGGCCGTGGGAGCGTCGGCGGAACTGGGCCGCGATGAACTCAGGGTCCCGCCCATTCGGGACCGGAAGGCGCGAAGTGTAACGGCCCGGAGCGGTCCCACCGGACAGCGGCGTGCCCCCGCCGTTCCCACCCCCGGCTGGATGTATGGGAACCGGCCGGCAGTCCCGTTGATGCGGAGGACACGGAATGGGTATAACTATGGTATAACCTCCTCATGAAGACGGCGATCTCCGTGCCGGATGAACTCTTCAGGGAAGCTGACGACTTTGCGAAGCGAACGGGAACGTCGCGGAGCAGGCTGTACAGCGACGCCGTCTCCGAGTACCTCGCGAGGCGTCGCCATGAGGAAATCACCGCGAAGCTGAACGAGGTCCTCGCGGAAGAGCCCAACCGGCTCGATCCCGTCCTGGCGCGGATCCAGGCCGCCAGCATTGGCCCCGACGAGTGGTAGTTGCGCGGGGAGAGGTCTGGTGGGCCGACCTGTCGGCTCCGCGCGGTTCCGAACCCGGTTTTCGGCGTCCCGTCCTCGTAGTCCAGTCCGATGCGTTCAACCGGAGCCGGCTGCCCACGGTCCTCGTGGTGTCCCTGACCGCCAGCTTGCGCCTCGCGGAACAACCCGGAAACGTCCTCCTGCCCCGGGAGTCAACCGGCCTGCCGCGGGACTCGGTAGCCAACCTGACACAGCTCGCGACCGTGGACGAGGGATTCCTGGAGCAACAGGCCGGCGTGATTCCGAGGCAACTCATGGCGCAGGTCGAGGACGGCCTGCGCCTGGTGCTGAACCTGTAGTCCTCCCAGCTACCGGGCCGGCTCCGACCCACGGCCGGCGCCGGCTCGGCGGCGATCAGCGGCTGCTGGCCGCGTCGTCGGTTTCTTCCTCCGGCGTGTGCGCCCGGAACCAGGTG
>MPMW01000015.1 GCA_002238705.1 Acidobacteria bacterium bin61
GGGCGAAGACTACGACGGGGACCGATTCACCGTCCTGGCGGCGCTGGCCGGCTTTCCGGCACTCGCGATACCCGCCGGAGAACGGGACGGCCTGCCGTTCGGCGTCGAACTGATGGCGCGTCCCTGGCAGGAGGCCACGCTGCTCTCCGCAGCGGCAGCCTTCAGCGCCCCGATGGACCCCGCTGCGCGCCGGCCCACGAATCCCAGCCGCGGGGCGGCAACGGCTCGTTGACCCCACCGGCGCGCCGCAACCGGACTCCCTCCCGGGCCTCGGTGACGCGGCCCACCGGGATGAGGGGAATCTCCGCCGCGGCCGCCGCGGACCCCACTCGCTTCCGCGGCCCGGCAAGCAGCAGTTCGTAGTCTTCGCCTCCGAACAGCGCCGCCTCGAGACCTCGGGCGCCCTTTCCGGCGAGCGGCACGCGGGGCTCCTCGATGAGCGCCCCGACACCGCTGGCGGCGGCGAGGCGGTGGAGGTCAAGCGCCAATCCGTCCGAGATGTCCATCCCGGCGTGCGCCGCGCCCGCCAGGGCTGCCCCCGCCGCGAGGCGTGGTTCCGGATCGAGGTGTCGCGCCACCAGGGCTTCCTCCTCGGGAGCGAGGGATGCCGTCCGCACTTCCACCTGTTGCCGCAACAGCGCCAGACCGAGCGCTGCCCCGCCCAGTTTTCCAGTGACGAAGAGACCGTCGCCCGGCTTCGCCCCGCCACGGCGGAGGAGTGGAGCGCCCGGCGGGATGGCCCCGGCAACCGTGACATGAAGCCCGAGGCGTTCGCCGGCGGTGATGTTGCCTCCCGCCAGCGGTGCTCCCAGTTCCCGGGCCCGGTTCGCGGCCGCCTCGGCGATCCGAACCGCCGCCGACTCCTGGGAGGGGGGAGCTACCAGTGAGATGAGCGTACCTGCCGGGCGGCCGCCCATGGCCGCGATGTCACTCACCGCAGCGGCGACGGCCCGGCGGCCGATCGCGCGTGGCGGATGAAGGCGGCGGTCGAAGTGAACGCCTTCCTCGGCCGCATCGGTCGTCAGGAGGAGCAGGCCGCCACCGGGCCAGCCGAACGCCGCCGCGTCGTCGCCCGGCCCCAGGGTCAGCCGTGGGACGGCTCCTCCCTCAACCGCCGCGAGCGGCGGGAGAACATCCAGAATGCGCCGGAGCAGCCGGTCCTCCCCCGAGGGCGGCTGCGGAGCGAGATCCTCGTGCGTGGAACGACTCGCTGGACCATCCGCCTTCCCGCCCTTGCCAGGCGGCATCGTGTCGTTCACGGGGCCGCTGATCCGGCAGCCACCACCGAACCGCGTCAGTCCTGCGAAGCGGCCGTCTGTTCCAGGCGTTTCGTGAGGCCGGCGATTCGCGTCCGCACCGCCTCGACGACCTGCTCGATTTCCCCCGAATCGGCCTCACCGGCGGCCCGCTGACGCAGCAGCTCATCCCCCATGTTGAGCGCCGCGAGGATCGCGACCTCCTCCTTTTCGAGATGCGGCGCCGCCCGCAGGATCGCTTCGATGCGCTCGTTCACGAGCCGGGCGACTGCCGCCAGGTCCGCTCCCCCCTCGTCGGACCGCAACCGATACGAGCGGCCGGCAACTTCGACCTCGACGGTCCCGCTCATCGCGGCCCGTCCCCGGACGCCTCCGGCGTAGCGCCCCCGGCCCCCGTAACCGCACGCAGCGCCTTCCGGATGACCTCACGTTCCTCCCGCAGGATCTGGATCGTCCGCTCGGCCCGCTCAGCACGATCCCGGGCCCGCTTCCCGGCCTCCTCGAGCGCCTCCCGCTCCCGTTCGACGTCCTGAACGCGGGCGTCGGTCTGCGTGGTAATCCGTTCGCAGGCCGTTTCGAACGCGGATTCCGCCCGCTCGATGTCCACGAGCAGCCCCCGGACGGCGGCTGCGCGATCGGACATGGAACGATTCCGGCCCGGCCGCGTCTATTGGGAACTCGATCCGGCCCCGAGCGCCTCCCGCGCCCGGTCCACCACACAGTCGAATGCTCCGGGATCGTGCACCGCCAGTTCCGCGAGTTGTTTCCGATTCACGCCGACCTGCGCCAGCGACAGTCCGTGCGCGAACTGAGCGTACGGGAGTCCGCGTTCGCGTGACGCCGCACTGATGCGCGTGATCCACAGGCGGCGGAAATCGCGCTTCCGGGCCCGGCGGTCACGATAGGCATACGAGAGCGCGCGATCGAGCGCCTGCATGGCGTGCCGATAGAGCTTGCCGCGCATCCCGCGGTAGCCTCGGGTCTGTTTGAGAACCCGCCGGCGCCGATCCCGCCGATGGGTCCCGCGTTTCACTCGGGACATCTTGTCTTCTCCAACTCTTTGGTCGCGGCGCTCCTGGAACGAACTCCGGCCGTCAACCGATGATCCGGGCGATCATCTTCGCTTCACCCTCGAACACCCAGGCCCCGCTGCGCAACCGGCGGCGGCGCTTCGCGGACTTCTTGGTGAGAATGTGGCTGTGGTAGGCGCACCGGCGGCGTACTCTGCCGCTGGCGGTTTTGCGGAACCGCTTGGCGGCCCCGCGGTGGGTCTTCATTTTGAGTTTCATGATGGGTTCCTTGGTTCAGCTCGCTTCGGCGCGCTGCGCCCGCCGGGTCCGGGGTGCGTGAGCGTCGTCCTCCGATCCCGCTTTTTCGGCGCGTTCGACGCGCAGCGCTTCAAGCAGGCGGCGGCTGGGAGCGAGGATCATGCTCATCTGGTTGCCCACGATGCTCGATCGGGATTCCACGGTCGAGATCTCGGCGAGCTGCGCGGTGACCTCGTCGAGAATGCGGTCTCCCAATTCCCGGCGGCTCCGCTCCCGTGCCCGCTTGAACCAGATGGTCGCCTTGACCTTGTGACCTTCATGGAGGAATCGCTCAATCTGCTTCATCTTGGTGGCGCGATCGTGCTGTCCGATGATGATGCGGAACTTGACCTCCTTGACCTGATTCTGTTTCTGGTGTCTCTTGGAATCCTGGGATTTCTTGCTCTGTTGATAGACGAACCGGCCGTAGTTCATGATCTTGCAGACCGGAGGGATCCGGTTCGGCACGATCTCGACGAGATCGAGTCCCCGGTCGGCGGCCAGCCTCCGGGCCTCCATCAGAGCGTAGTCGCCAAGTTTCTCGCCATCCTCGCCGATGACCAGGACGATGGGAGCTCGTATTCGGTCGTTTACCCTGAGAGAACTATCGATGGATCACCTCCGCACCGCGGGCGGGTCGGCGGATTATCGCCACTTCGGGCCGTGATCGCCAGCGACAGCCCGCATCGGCCGGATCATTCGGTTCACGAGGCGCACTCCGTCAGGGCCTGAGCGACCTGTTCCGGGTGAGCTCGTCGAGGCGCTCGGAGAGCGCGGTGGCCGTCAGGGTTTCCTGGCCCCGCCGGCCCCGGGTGCGCGCCGCGAGCGTGCCTTGTTCCACCTCGCGGTCCCCGAGCACCACCATGAAGGGTACTCGCGCGACCTCCGCCTCCCGGATCTTGTAGCCCATTTTTTCCCGGCGGTCATCCACCGAGATCCGGAAGCCCTGCGCCCTGAGGGCGGCTGCCACTTCCGCCGCGTGGGCCTGGTGCCGGTCGGCGATCGGGATCACCACCGCCTGCACCGGCGCAATCCAGACCGGAAGGGCTCCACCGGTGTGCTCGAGCAACAGCGCGAAAAAGCGTTCTACGGAACCGAGAATCGCCCGATGGATCACCACCGGGCGCTCCCGGCCGCCGTCTTCGGTCGCGTAGTAGAGATCGAAGGCCGGCGCCTGGGAGAAATCGAGCTGGATCGTCGCGCACTGGTGACTGCGGCGCAGCGCATCACGCACATGGAAGTCGATCTTGGGGCCGTAAAACGCACCGTCGCCCGGATTCACCACCCAGGAGTCTCCGGACTCGGCAAGCGCTTCCGCCAGCGCCGCCTCCGCTCTCTCCCAGGTCTCGAGGCTCCCGACCGACCTTTCCGGACGCGTCGAGAGTTCGATCTGGATGTCCTCGAAACCGAACTCGCCGTAGACCTCCTTCACCAGATCCACGAGGTCGCGAACCTCGGTCTTGACCTGGTCGAGCCGGCAGTAGACGTGCGCGTCATCCTGGGTGAAGGCCCGCACCCGGGTCAGGCCGGAGAGCACGCCCGAGGGCTCGAACCGGTGGCAGTGGCCGAATTCCGAGAGCCGGAGAGGCAAATCACGATATGAACGGATGTCGGAGCGGTAAACCAGCGCCGCCCCCGGGCAGTTCATCGGTTTGACCCCGAACCGGTTCTCGTCCGACTCGATGAAGAACATGTTGTCCCGGTAGTGGTCGAGATGGCCGCTCCGGGCCCAGACTGACTCGTTCAGGATGAGCGGGGTCCGGATTTCCTGGTAGGACCGGCGGTCCAGCTTCTCCCGCATGGAATCGAGCAGCCGGTTCACGACGCCCATCCCGGCGGGGAGCCAGAACACCTGGCCGGGAGCCTCCGGCAGGATCAGAAAGAGCCGCTGGTCGCGGCCGATCCGGCGGTGGTCGCGCCGCTTCGCTTCTTCGAGCCGGGTGAGATGGGCGGCCATCTCCTTCCTGTCGGTGAAGCTCGTGGCGTAGATCCGCTGCATGGGAGCCCCGCGCGCGTCTCCCTTCCAGTAGGCATTGGAACTCGAGAGCACCTTCAGCGCCCGAATCACCCCGGTGTGAGGCACGTGCGGGCCCTCGCAGAAATCGAAAAAGCTTCCCACCCGGTAGCAGGAGACCCGCTCGCCTCCCTTCTCGCGAACCAGTTCCACCTTCAGAAGCTCCCCCTGCTCCTCGAAGATGCGAATGGCGTCGTCCTTGTCCAGGATCTCCCGTTCGAAGGGCACGCGCTGCTTGACGAGTTCCCGCATGCGCGCCTCGATGCGGTCGAGGTCCTCCCGGGAGAACGGTTCCTCCACCTGGAAGTCGTAGTAGAAGCCGTCCTCGATGGGCGGACCGATCCCGTAGCGGGCGTCGGGGAACAGGTCCTTTACGGCGGCGGCCAGCAGGTGCGCCGAACTGTGGCGAAACACGTGGAGCCCGCCGGCGTCGCCGGGCGTGAGAAACCGCACTTCGGCATCGGCGTGAGGACAGTGGGCGAGATCCACCTCCCGCCCGTCCAGGGTTGCGGCGATGGCTCCGGCCGGAGCGGCTCCGGAGAGCGGCACCCCCGCCGGATGTTGCATCTCGCCCCCGTCAGGGAGGCGAAGTCGAATGGTTGAAGCGGACACGCTGTCTCTCTATCCCGGTGTTTTTAGCCCGGCCGGGGACGCCGCACAAGGTCCCGCACGCGCCGCCCGGCAAAGCCGCGCTGGAACGAGACCCGCAGGTACAGCGGGGAACCGGAACCCACGCCCCGAAGCTCGCAGCGTCCCGGAAGGTAGGAATGGTAGGCGCGGGCGGATTTGAACCGCCGACTTCTACCGCGTCAAGGTAGCGCTCTCCCCCTGAGCTACGCGCCTGCCCGAGAGGGCGCGATTCTAGTGCGGCGTCCCGGGAATTGCACGGCATTCGACCGGCGATGCAGCCCGCCGGAAACACTCCGCTTCACTCCGTTCCGCGCTCGCTTTCGTTCAGAATACGCTTGGCGTTCCTCCCCTCAGGCGTCTCCTCCACCGGACGACCCCGGGCTCGGCGCCCGGACGAGTTTCGCCACCGGCTGCCGGCCGGGACCTCGGCCGCAGCGGCCCCGCGGATCGCCCCTTCGCTTCGACTTTTCCACACGGCGTCCCCGAGTGGGAAAAAAGCCGGCTCCCCTACGTCTAAGGATTCAAGAGGTTCCGACGTTGCCCGAGCAAAACCACCTGACTCCACGACCCCCGGCGGCGGCCGACCATCCCGCCGGCCGTCACGCCCCCCATGCGGAAGCCGGCAGACCGCCGGGCGAGCCCGCGTCGCCACCCGCGGGGCCACCCACCGTTCGAAACCCGATTCCAGGTCTCATCCCGCTCCTGCAGCGCCACGGCCGGATTCCACGAGCGGTGACCGGCCGGGCCACGGTGATCGGGAGCCTGCCGGCTTCACACCAGGAGACGGCTCTGGTGGGCGAGGGGCTCCTTTCGGAGGAGGACATCGCGCAGGCCGTCGCGCTGGACACCGGGCTCCCGTTCCGGGCGATCAACCCTCTGGAACTCAACCCGGAAGTGGTTACCGGCGCCCTGCCCGCGCCGTTCGCCCGGAGGCACACCATCTGCGCCCTCGCGAGGGAGTCGGATGTCCTGACCGTGGCGGTCGCCAATCCCTTCGACCGCGGCGTCATCGCCGACCTCGAACGGTACCTGGGCGTCCGGGTGAAGGTCGTGATCGCGACCCGCTCCGACATTGAAGGGATCAACGGAAGCCTCTACAACCTGCGGACGTCGTTGCGCGCCGCGGAAACGGAGTTGACCCACGAGCACGGCCGGGACGCCAACCCGCCCGCCGCAAACCAGGAGCTTGTCTCCGCTTCCGAGGCCGCCGGCGACCTGGAGCCGACCACCCGGCCCGTCGTCGCCGCACTCGACAGCATCCTCCACCAGGCGTTCGAGCAGCGCGCCTCGGACATTCACCTCGAACCCAAACGGGACCAGGCCGTCGTGCGCTTCCGGGTTGACGGGGTCCTGCGGACGATGCACACCTTTCCCCGGATCGTGTACCAGGCAGTCGTCAGCCGCCTCAAGATGCTCAGCGGCCTCGACATCGCAGAGAAGCGCCGGCCACAGGACGGCCGGATCAAACGGATCGAGGCGGACAGGGAAATCGAGCTGCGGGTTTCCACCCTGCCGACCGTGTTCGGCGAAAAGGCGGTGCTGCGGGTGTTCGATCCGGCGACCCTGGTTTCGTCGCTCGAGCAACTGAAGCTGGCGGCGGACGAGGAGCGGCTTGTCCGCGAGATGCTGAGCCGCCGCGAAGGGCTGGTTCTGGTCACCGGCCCCACCGGCAGCGGCAAGACCACCACGCTCTATTCCGTGCTCCGCCACGTCGCGACGCCCGAGGTGAACGTGGTGACGATCGAGGATCCGGTGGAACTGGTCCTGCCGGCGCTCAGCCAGGTACAGGTAAACCCCCGCATCCGCTTCTCGTTTGCCAACGCCATTCGCAGCGTCCTCCGACAGGACCCGGACATCCTCATGGTGGGCGAGATCCGGGATGCCGAAACCGCGGAAATGGCCGTACAGGCGGCGCTTACCGGACACCTCGTCCTCTCGACGCTGCACACGAACGATGCTCCCGGAGCGATCACCCGGCTCGCCGACCTCGGGGTGCCGCGCTTCCTGATCGGCGCGACGCTCGTCGGCGTGGTCGCCCAGCGGCTCGTCCGCACCATTTGCCGACGCTGCGCCCGAGCCGCCGCAGTCTCGGCCAGCGAGGCGGAAGCGCTGGCGGCGGCCGGAATCCGCGGCCGGCCCGTCCGCGTTGGCGACGGCTGTGCGCGCTGCCGCGCCACCGGGTATCAGGGGCGCCGAGCGGTGTTCGAGATTCTGCCTATCGACGCCGGCTCCACGCGGGCGATCCTTGACGGCTGCACCGCGGAAGATCTGGCCGCGCTGGCGCGCCGCCGCGAGGTTCTCAGCCTGCGCCAGGCCGCCCTGCGGCTCCTGCTCGAGGGCCACACCACGGTTGCGGAAGTGGTTCGCGTGACGGGCGCCGGCCCGGACGTTGGCTCGGACGGGAATCCGCCGGGACAGGACGCTCCGGGCCGCGGACGCGGACGCGGCTCAGAAGCCGAGCGCCCGGCTGATGATCAGGAGGAGCGCGGGGATGCCGTAGAACGCCACGATCACGTAGGCAACGGCCAGACTCCGGTTCGCCACCGCGATGTCCGCAAGCCGGCGAGCGGCGGCGAGCGGAATCTGTCGCACCCGGGAAACCGGGTAGACCAGCGCGATCCCGATCAGATTGAAGAGGAGGTGGACGACCGCGAGTTGGAATCCCCAGTGGGCGTTGGGGCCGGAAACCGCGAGCGCGGCGAGGAACGCGGTGACCGTCGTTCCCACGTTGGCGCCCAGGGTGACCGGGAACGCGTCATCGAGGAGCAGGAGCCCGGCTCCGGCGAGCGGGACCAGCATCGAGGTGGTCACCGAACTCGACTGGACGAGGATCGTGACGACCGCGCCCATCCCCATGGCCAGGAGCGCATGACGGCCGAGCACCCGGTGGAGGGCGGCCTCACCCCGGCCCGCGGAAATGCTCTTCAGCGTCCGGACGAGCAAGCCGAGCGCGACCACCAGCAGCACCACGGAGGTGACCGCCAGAACCGCCGCGGCGGCCTCGCTGGAGCCGGTCACGACGCCGGCGAACCACTCGATGGGCATCGGAACCAGCTCGATGATGCCCTTGAGGGGACTCTCGTAGTCGACACCGGTCCCGAGGAGGCTCCCGAACTGTTGGGAGATCACACCGGAGAGGCGCGCCAGAAACCCGGTGACGATCTCGAGCGGCAGGAGGATGGCCACGGCGAGCAGGTTGAACATGTCGTGGCAGGTAGCCACTTCGAAAGCCCGCCGCAGTTCCTTTCCGTCCCGCAGGTGTCCGAGGGCCGCGATCGAGTTGGTGACGGTCGTCCCGATGTTTGCGCCCATCACCATGGGGATGGCGTGTTCGAACGGCAACGGCGATTCGGGGGCGGCGACCAGCCCCACGATCAGCGAACTCGTGACCGACGAACTCTGGACCAGCGTCGTCGCCAGGATTCCGATGATGAGCCCCACGAAGGGGTTCGCCGAGGCCTGGAAGAAACTGTCGAGGAGGCCGGAACCAAGACCTTCGAATCCCTCGCCGAGACCGTCAATCGCCCCCAGAAAGAGGACGAACAGCAAAACCAGCCCGACGGGGCGCGCCAATTGGGCAAGTCGACTCCCGCCCGCTCCGAATCCCTGCTCGGCCATTCCGTCCCTTTACCTATGACTTCCGCGGAATCTGACGAGAGACCCAGCGCACAACCACTCAGCGCCGCGCACATGCTCCGGTTCGTCATGGACGAATGACGAAGACAGGAGCACAACGGACGCACTCTCTCCCGAGAGTACCGAAATTCGGCGGCTCCGAATGTTAATAATCCGTGGGATTCTCGTGGCTGCCGAGTCTTATTCGGGGGAGCGCTATTCGGGCGCTTCCACGATGACGAAGGTCCGCTGCCACTGTCCCGGACTGACGGCGCGCGCGATCCAGATCGGGAAGGGCTGCCCCACCTCGATCCCGGAGAGCGCGTCGCGCAGATCACCGACGTCGCCAACGGGCCGGCCCGCCAGTTCGGTGATCACGTGCCCGGGCTCGATCCCGGCCCGCTGCGCGACACCACCCGGCGTCACGCGGCGCACGACGACCCCTGCGAAATCCGCCTGCAGCCGGTCGGCCAGCTCCCCGGCAAGCGTTTCACCCACGATGCCGAGCCGTCCGGGGGACTCTGTCGGCACGGGGTCAGGGGGCGGAGCGGCCTCCGCCAGCGGCGCGGCTTCCCGGAAGTCGCGTTGGCCCAGCACCACGTCAACCGAGAGCGCGACGCCTTCCCTCAGGATGTCCACCGTCGAGGTTTCATCAGGCCGGGCATCGGCAACCGCGAACTGCAGATCCGTACTGTTTTGAATGGGTCGCCCGTTGAACCGGACGATGACGTCACCGCGCCGGAGCCCGGCTCTCGCTGCGGGCGACTCGGGACCGGAATAGTCGGTGATGATGGCGCCCCGAATGTCCTTGTCGAGATCAAACGCTGCCGCGACTTCGGCATCGACCGGCCGTATCGCCACTCCGAGCCAACCGCGGGTGACCTGTCCCGCGGAGGCAAGGTCGTCGTAGACACGTTGCACCAGGTTCGAAGGAACGGCGAAGCCAAGTCCGATGTTTCCCGAACCGCCCACCGCCTGGATCATCGTGTTTACCCCGACGAGGCGTCCGTCCAGGCTGACGAGCGGGCCCCCGGAGTTCCCGAAGTTGATGGCCGCGTCAGTCTGGATGAAATTCTGGTAGTCGCCGCCGAGCACCCTGCCCTTCGCGCTCACGATGCCCGCCGTGACCGAGTGGCTGTTTCCGAGCGGATTGCCGATGGCGAGCACCCATTCACCGACCTGAACCTCATCCGAATCTCCCAGCGCGAGGTGCGGGAAGACCTCTCCGTCGGATTCAAGACGGATCACGGCCAAATCGGTCGGTGGGTCCTGTCCCACGATCTCGGCCTCGAGGGTTCGGCCGTCCGAAAACTCCACCTCGATGCGGGACGCCCCGTCCACCACGTGGTTGTTGGTGATGACGAGCCCGCTCGGGTCCACGATGGCTCCGGATCCGCGGCCAAATTGCGTTTCCGGAGACCCCGGAGCAGGCGGGACTCCGAAGAAACGCTCCAGCCTCGGATCGGCCGCGCCCGGGGCGGATTCACGCTCCACGAGCAGACTTACCACTCCCGGCGTAGCCACCCGCGCCACTTCGGCGAAGGCGTCGGAGAGGGTCCAGGCTCCCTCGGTCCGGGCGCGGTCCGGTGTCTCCCCAGGCGCCGGTATGTCCGCCAGCCGCTGACGGGCCGGCCCCTCGCGCCCCGGCGGGGCCCGGGTCTCCCCCAGGGCCCCTGTTTGCCCGCCAGCCGCTGATGGGCCGGCCGCTGGCCGGCACCCTCCCGCGCCGAACCCCCGTGCCCCTGGCCACCCGTCGCGGCCGCCGCCAGGCTCTCGAACTCGGAGCCCTCCGGCAGGCATCCGGGGGCGGTGGCCAGCACCGCAAGGGCCAGAGTCGCCGGCAGGAATCGAAACATGAACGGGGACCTCCTTCGTCGGGACACGCGGAGAACCGAATATAACGCGCGCCGGCGGATCGGGGTTCCTTCAGGGGCTGTACCAGCGGTCCGGCCCGAGGCGGCGGTGGACGGATTCCCATCCTGGCACAGGCATTGCTGATTTCCCTCCAATCGCGGTCACCGACCCGCAAAGGAGTTCCTCATGACCCGCACGCGGCACTTCCTGTTGATCCTGCTCGCCACGGCCGGCCTCACTGCCACTGCGGCGGCGGAGGGCTCCGGACAGCCACCTCGCCGGGGCCCCTATCCGGACGCCGCGCAGCGGAGCGTTCGCGAAACGCGGTACGCCTTCTCGATGTACGGCGGCTTCCGGGTGCTGGACGCCACCAGTGAGCTCTTTGCGGCCAACGAGTTCGATTTCGGGATCACCGATGACGATTTCCGGGCCGGCGGGTACGGCTTCGAGTTCGATGTCGCCGTCCTGCCCCGGGTTGATCTCTCGATCGGCTTCGACAGCGGAGATTCCGAAACCTTCGGTTCGTACCTTGACTTCGTGTACGACGATGGCGGAGAGATCGAACACTCGGCGCGGTTGGCCATGACCGAACTGAGTCTCGGCGTGCGGCTCCGCCTGCTCGGCAGTTCGGCCCCGGTGCGTCCCTACCTGATCGGAGGCATTACCGGCGCCTACTACCGGTACACCGAAATCGGAGAATTCGTGGACTTCGAAACCGCAGACATCTACTACGACGAGTTCGAGGAGAGGTCGTTCCTGCCCGGCTTCTTCGTTGGAGCCGGGGGCGACGTGGCGGTCGTGCGTCTGCCGGACGGCGGCCGCGTGGAACTGTTCGGCGAGTTTCGCTACGCCCGATCCGAGGGCGAGCACACCGAAGGATTCGACGGTTTCGGCGACCTCAGGCTGGACCGCTCGGGCGGCCTGTTCGGTTTCCGGGTCCGCTGGTGACGGTGGAACCCGCGTGAGCGCCGAGACGAGCGAGGCGCCCGGCTGACAAGGCGTGTGAGGGCGGAATACCGGGTGTATTGCGCCCGAAACGCAGCGCTGAGCGCCGCATTGCGCCAGTTCTCCCGGTGGTGGGGCGGTTCAGCCGGGATGCATCGCCCGTCGAACGCCGCGGGGGTCTCGCCACAGGCTGTCAGGACCGGCTGTTGAACGTCAGGTCCGGCTGTCCGGGCCGGACACCGTAGCGGGTTCCGCCAGGCGCTCCGCCTCCCGGGCCTCTCGAAGGATCTCCAGCAGGGCCGGATGCAACAAGCCGTTCGACACGGCAATGTTCGGACCGCCGTTCGTGAACGGTCGACCATCGAAATCCGTTACGAGTCCTCCGGCTTCCCGCACGATGACCTCTCCGCCGGCGGTGTCCCAGGCCCTGAGCGTCTCCTCCCAAAAGGCGTCGAGGCGGCCCGCGGCCACGCAGCACAGGTCCAGTGCCGCCGAGCCCGCCCGGCGCACCGCCCGAGCGCGCCGCATGATCCGGACGAAGAGCTCCAGCGCGCGCTCCATCGCCTCCCGTGAATAGGGAAACCCCGTGGCCAGCAGAGCGTGTTGCATCCGGGTCGTCGATGAGACCCGGATCGGAGTGCCGTTCAGGTGAGCCCCGCCCCCTGCCTCCGCGGTGAACAGTTCTTCCCGAACCGGATCAAGAACCGCGCCGGCCACGACTTGCCCGTCTTCCTCGTACGCGATCGACACGGCAAAGACCGGGAACCCGTGGGCGAAGTTGGTCGTCCCGTCCAGCGGGTCGACGATGAAGCGGCACCCGGATTTCGAGCCGTCCACCAACCCGCGCTCCTCGGCGAGGATGGGGACCGAAGGCTGTAGCCGCTGCAGGCAGTCGACGATCGCCGTTTCGGCGGCATGGTCAACGGCGGTTACGAGGTCGATGGGTCCCTTGAGATCGACCCCGAAACCACGCTCGGCCCGGGCGCGGTGGGCGCTGCGCACCACCACGGCCCCCGCTTCGGCCGCCTGGACGCAGGCCCGGCCGGCGGGGGTTCTCACGGCGACCGGGGTACCTGCCGCTGCACCAGCACCACTCGGGTGCCGCGGTCGGTGCGGGTCCAGGTAACCCCGTCCATGAACTGACGCATGAAGAAGATGCCGCGCCCGCTGTCCTTGAGCAGGTTGTCTTCCAGCAGGGGATCCGGCACCTCCGCGGTGTCGAAACCCTCCCCCTCGTCCTCTACGGCGACTTCGACGGCAGGACCGCCGCCGGTGCTGTCACGAGTTTCGATCTGAATACGCAGGCGTTTCGTGGGATCCATGCGATTGCCGTGCCGCATCCCGTTCGTGACCGCTTCCCGGACCGCCGCACCCATCCAGTGGGTGGCATCCGCTTCGTAACCGCACTGCGCACAGTGGCGTTCGAAGACACCCAACACGACTTCAACCCATTCGATTCGCGTTTCGACGTCCAGCCGAACCGTCACGGGCTGCCCTCCGGGCGTCACGCCGACTCCAGGCTCGCTTCCGGGATCGCCGGGTCCGCCATGAATTCCTGCGGGGCGCCGGATCGGGGGTCCGCATCGGCGGGTGCTGTCGTTCCCGTGACGAGCTCGAACTGCGGTTCCGGCAGCGCCGGAGCCTCTTCGATCGTCACCGGTCCCGCCACGACCGTCCGGATCTCGGACAGGACAGCCGACCGGCGCAGCGCCGAGGCGACCGATGGCGAGGCACGGACCACGAGACCGGAGGTGAATTCCGCTGACTTCTTCTGGGCGCGAACCAGGACATCCTGACAAACCGCGCCCAGTGACCGCACCCGGCCGGAACCCCTGCAGGCCGGACAGGAGGCCAGCAGCGCGGACTCGAGCGAGGGACGCTCCCGTTTCCGGGTGACGATGACGAGCCCCGCGCGCGATTCCGGCGGAGCGACCCGTGTGAAGGCGGGATCCCGCCGCAGTTCCGCCTGCAGGGTGCGGAACACGCGGTCACGATTCCGCCCCTCCTTCATGTCGATGAAATCGATCACGATGATCCCGCCAAGTCCGCGTAACCGAAGCTGGCGCGCCGTCTCTACCGCCGCCTCGAGATTGGTGACGGTGTTGGTTTCGTCGCGCTCGCCAGTGTCTCCGGTGAAACTGCCGGTGTTCACGTCCACGGCGACGAGAGCTTCGGTCTGATCGATGATGATCGACCCGCCCGAGGGGAGGCGTACGCGCCGCCGGGCGGCCTGCTCGAAGGCCACTTCGACGCCGTATTCCTCAAGAATGGGGTAGTTGCGGGAGTACAGCCGAACCTTGTGCTCCATCCCCGGAAGGAACTGGCGGATGAAGTTCACCATCCTTCCGTAGAGCGTCTCACTGTCCACCCGGATGACGCTGAATCCGGAGGAGAGCACGTCCCGGATGTAACGGAACACCATCGGCACGTCGGCGCGGAGACACGCCGGCGGACCCGAGAGACTCTCTTTCCGGACTTCTACCCAATCGGCTTCCAGGCGGGTGATATCTGCCGCGAGGGTCTCCTCGTCGCGTTGTTCCGCGGTGGAACGCGCTACCCACTCGCCCTTGAGGGTGCTCCGCCGCTCTACCAGCGCCGCAATACGGAGTTGTTCCCGGGGTCCGGCGGTAGCACGGGAAGTGATGATCCCGGTACTCGCCAGAGGTCGAAAATCGAAGAACCGCCCCTGGAGATTGAGATCGCAACTGACCTTGTAACCCTTCGGGCCGAGAGGCTCCCGGACCACCTGAACCAGCACCGGCTGCCCGGCGCGCAGCATGTTCTCGATTCGGAGGCTTGACTCTCCGGACCCGTTCGCCGCCCCGCCCTTCTCCGCGTCCGGAGTCCGGCCTTCCTCCCGCCAGACGTCCACCGTACCCCGGGGGATCTGGTCGATCTGCAGGAACGCGTTGCGGTGCAACCCGATGTCCAGGAAAGCCGCCTGGGTACTGGGAACGACCCGCTGTACGCGTCCCCGGTAGATTCCGTGCAACACGCTCTGGTCCGAGCGGTGTTCCACGCCGAGTTCCACCACCACGCCGTCCTCGAGGAGGGCCATCCGGGTCTCTCCGGGAAGGCTGGTGACAATCAGTTCGCGATACACAAAACTACAGGAGCGGGGGGCGGGAAGTTCGCAGAAACCGTAGCACGGAAGGCGACCGGGACCGCGCGCGGAGCGCCCCGGAGCACCGGCCCCGGGTCGGCCCGGTTCTCGCGGTGGGGCCGCCCGCCGGGCGGGGGGCGGGCCCGGTTCTGGGGGTGGGCCCCCCCGCCGAGCGGCGGCAGGACCGGAGAATGCTCTTGGGGACCAGGCCCGACCCGCAGGGGAAGGCCGACCTCCCGGTTGGAAATCCAGCCTTCCAGGCCGTGCCGCGTCCGTGCTCCCGGGCCCCGTCGCCGGCCGTCAGGTCAGGAAGTTGCGGCGACTTACCGACGCGGCCAACCCGATGGCCGCCGCTGCGATCAGCAGCGAGTTGCCCCCATAGCTCATGAACGGCAGCGGGAACCCCTTGATCGGGACGATCCCCGCCACCATGGCGATGTTGTAGAGCCCCTGGAGGTGGAGCATGAGGAAAAACCCGCCCACCAGCAGCGCACCGGCCGGATCCTTGTTCTCGGCGGCCTCGACCGCGATCTGCAGGAGGCGGAGCCCGAGGATCAGGTAGAGCGCCAGGACGACGACCACCCCGACGAACCCGAACTCCTCGGCGAGCACCGCGAAGATGAAGTCCGTGTGCGGCGCCGGAAGAAACTGGAGCCCGGTCTGGGAGCCCAGCAGCCAGCCGCTACCGAAGAGGCCGCCGGATCCCACCGCGATGGAAGCCTGCAGGGTCTGGTATCCGGCCCCCAGCGGATCGCTCTCCGGGTTCAGGAAAGAGAGAACCCGCAGGCGCTGGTAGTCGCGCAAACCGAAGACCCAGATCAGGGGCACGGCGAGAGCGGCGAAGCCGGTTCCGGCCAGCATCCACTGCCGGGAGATCGACAGACCGCTGAAGAATCCCATCCCGACCGCGATCCCGACCAGGATCGCGGCGCTCCCGAGATCCGGCTGCGCGGCGACCGCCAGCACGAGAGCGCCGGCAGCCGCGATCCAGCCGACGGTGGCGCGCCGGCTCAGCGGTTCGTGGCCGGAGCGGGCGACCAGATGCGCGAGCAGAAGCACCAGCGAGATCTTCGCCAACTCGCCGGGCTGCACCGTAAGGGTCCCGACCTCGAGCCACCGGCGGGTGCCCGCCCGGAGGGCGCCGGACGTCGTGGCGATCGCGCTCAGGCCGAGCGCCACCAGGAACAAGGCGGGGGACAGGCGAGCGAGCCGCCGGTGACCCATGTGGTACGCGACTACTCCGACCACGAGGGCAAGCCCGACCCGAATCAGGTGTGCACTGAACCCGGCCCCGGAACCAACACCTCGGAGAGCGCTCTCCAGCACCAGCAGGGCAATGAGGACCAGAAGGCCCACACAAACGAGAAGGACGCGGTCCGCACCCTCGCGAGCCCTCAGGTCCATGCCGCGCTACTCCCCGGATCCCCCGGTCCCGGGTGCGCGGCGGGAAGACGCCGAAGCGCGGGAAGGAAGCAAGACGACCGGAAAACTCACTGGTCCTCCCCTCCACCGCCGACGATCCGCATCTCCGGCGACTCCTCGAAGTAGGTCCGGAGGATCTCCCCTCCGATGGGAGCCGCCGCCGCTCCTCCCGCTCCACCGTGTTCGACCACAACCGCGAGCGCGATCTCCGGCGCATCGAACGGGGCGAACCCCACGAACCAGGCGTGGGTGCGCAACTCGTAGGGGCGGTCCTCGTTGTTGGGGGCGACCACGTCGGCACTCGCGACCTGGGCCGTCCCCGTCTTCGCCGCGACCTCCGCGGTCGGGATTCGGGCTCGCCACGCCGTTCCCGAAACGACCGCATCCCGCATCCCGTCGCGGATCACCGCGAAGTGTTCCGGCAACACACCCCCCATCTGCTCGCCGGATTGTGGGCCTGTGAACCTCGGCGTCGGAATGGTTCCCCACGAGGCAACCGCCGCCGTCAGCCGGGCCATCTGGATGGGAGTCACCGAAACAGCCCCCTGGCCCACGGAGACCGAGGCGGTCTCGCTGGCGTACCAACGCTCGCCCATGACCCGGCGCTTCCATTCCCGCGTCGGGACGAGGCCGGCGGACTCGTTCCGGAGATCCACGCCGGTCGGTTCGCCGAGGCCGAACGCCCGTGCGTACGAGGCGATGACGTCCACGTCCAGCGCTTCCGACAGCCGGTAGAAGAACACGTTGCACGACTTGGAGATCGCCTCCCGGAGCGAGAGGGAGCCGTGACCCTCGGCGCGATGGCAGCGGAATGTCCGACCCGCGACGCGGGCCCGGCCGTTGCACGTGTAACGGGTGTCGGGGCCGATGACGCCCTCGGCCAGTCCCGCGGCGGCAGTGACCAGCTTGAAGGATGATCCGGGCGGATACCGCCCCTGCACCGCCCGGTTCAGGAGGGGGGTCGCCGGATCGGAGAGCATCTCCCGGAACTTGCCCGCGTCCCCACGGAAGTCCTCGGTGTTCTCGGCCGGATAGCTGCCGAGGCCGAGCACCTCCCCGGTGCGCACGTCGAGGGCCACAAAGGCCCCGCGCTGGTCCCCGAACGCGCGGTGGGCCGCTTCCTGGAGTGCCCCGATCACGCTGACCTGGAGCGTTTCGCCACGTACCGGTTCCGTCCGCCGGAGCCCTCCGGAAACCAGGACGCGCTGGCGGCTGTCCACGACCCGGTCCAGGTACCCGTCGGAACCCAGCAGGGTCGCGTTGTAGACCCGCTCGAGCCCGTCCTGCCCGACCAGGTCCCCCGAGGCTGCGGTAACGAACTCTTCGAGGAGCAACTGCGCCGCGGTGACCTCGCCCACGTAGCCGAGAAGGTGCGCGGTCGCGGAGCCGAGGGGGTAGTCCCGCGCCGGGACGAACTCCACCCGGACCCCGGTGAGGTCCCGCCGGCGGGCTTCGAAGAACGCCGCCTCGGCGAACGGAATCCCGGAACGCACCACCGCCGGACCGCGGGCCGCCCGCGCCTCGAGGTCGGCGCGGTCCTCCTCCTCCACCGAAAGGAGTCCCATTTCCTCGAGCTGACCGAGTCCGGCCTCGTCCGCCAGCAGGGTGAACGACGGTTCGCTCCGCGCGAGCACCTCCCCGCGCCGGTCCACCACGAGTCCCCGGGGGGCGCGGCGGCGCTCGGTCTGGAGGTAGTTGTCCCGGGCCAGGTCGCTGAACTCCTCGCCCCGAACGATCTGGAGTTGCCAGAAGCGGACAGTCAACAGAATGACGAACGCCCACAGCGGGAAGCGCGCAAACGCCAGGCGCCGGCGGATACGGGAGAGATACTCGCTGTGGATCACGATCCGCCGCACCTCCCCGCGTCACCGAATCTCCTCATGACGGCTGGTACCCCACCGGCTTCGGCCGGAGGAAGCGCACCATCAGGAGCCCGTAGGTTACGGTGATGGGGATTCCGAACCCGGCCGCGCCCAGTTCCCGGGCAGGAATCGCGGTGAATCCGGCAACTTCCCCGAGCGCCCAGAGAATCGCCAGGTCGGCGGCGCCGGCGAACAGGAGAAGCAGCGGCACCCCCGCCCGGGTATCGAGCGGAGGGTGCTCCCGCGCGCGCGCCGCCAGGAAGACGACCAGGGGTTTCGAGAAACCGTTCATCCCCACCAGGCCACCGGAGAAAGAGTCCTGGAGGAGCCCGGCGGCCACTCCGAACCCGATCGCCGGGCCGGGCCCCGCGACCAGCGCCACGCCGGCGGCGGTGGCGAGGAGGAAATCGGGCGTTATCCCTTCGACGGCGAAAACCGGGAGTACCGCCGTCTGGAGCAGGAATGCGACGACCACCGCGAGGGCGGCTCGCAGGTAGCTCATGACGCCCCGTCAGGGTTCCGGCACCAGGGCGAAGCTGTCCCCGCGCGGCAGGACGAAGACCCGTTCCAGGGTGTCGAAGTCCACGGCCGGCTCGACGGCAATTTCGAGGAGCAGGCCGGTTCCCTCGTGGACCGCCGAGACGCGCCCGACCGGGAGCCCTTTCGGGAACAACTGGTCGAGCCCGCTCGAAATCACCTCTTCGCCGATTGCGATCTGCTGTCCGACCGGCACGAAGTGAAGCCGGTAGCCGCTCGCCCCCTCCTCGCCGGCGGCAGCCCGCACCACTCCCCGAGTTCGGCTGGAAGAGGTGATGACCGCGACGGCGGCGGTGGCCGACGACAGCAACTCGACCTGGCTGACCCCGGGGCCGACCGCCACGACGCGCCCCACGAGTCCGCTGGCCGCCATCACCGGGGCATCACGCTCGATGCCGTGCCGGCTGCCCCGGTTCACGGTAACGGTTCGATCGAGCGGCGACGCGCTGATCCCCACGATCTCTCCCGAAACGGGCTCGCCGAGACCCATCGCCTCCGCGTCCAGGCTCGTGAACCCGCGCGCCCGCTCCAGCATTCCCCGCTGGACAGTCAACTCCCACTCCAGGCGGGCCACCCGGTCGCGCAACTCGTCGCGGACCAGCCGCATCTCATGGGCATCCCACAGGGTCTCCGTCCACGCGGCAACCGCACGGGTGGAGTTCACCACCAGGGCTTGGCCCCCTCCGAAAACCGCCGCCAGACTCTCCCGGACCGGGAAAATGACCCCGGTGCGCACCTGAAACGTCAGGCCCAGGAAGTTCGCGGCCAACACGATCCCCAGGAGGATTCCGTGGCCACGTTTTCCGGGCACCGGCTACCTGTCTCTCTTCTTCAGGTCGATCTTCCTGAATGCATGAACCCCATCAGGTTAGCCCCCAAGGCTAACAGCCTGTGGCCAAACCCCCGCGGCGTTCGAGCGGCGATGCATCCCGCCTGAACCGCGCCGCCTTCGAGCGCTCATCGTTGCGTTTCGGTCGAAATACACCCGGTATTCCTCCCTCACGCGCCTTGTCGGCCGGGCGCCTCGCCCCCACCGGGAGACGGGCCACTCTCGGCGCGCACGGGGGTTTCACCACGGGCTGTCATGTGTCGTGCCGCGAAACCTGCTGGAGCAGGTCCATCCGCTCCAACATGACGCCCGCGCCGTTGACAACGCAATCGAGCGGGTGCTCGGCGACCTTGACCGCGAGGTTCGTCTCGTCGGCGAGCAGCTCCGGCAGTCCTTCGAGCAGCGCGCCTCCACCCGTCAGCAGAATGCCGTTTTCCACCAGGTCCGCCGAGAGTTCCGGCTCCACTTTCTCGAGGACATTCGCCACCGCGGTGAGCAGCTGGTGCAACGGACCGCTCAGTCCCTCCCGGATGTCCTGATCGGTCACCGTGAGCGTGGCCGGAGCGAGCCGCGACAGATCCCGCCCCCGGATCTCCATGCTCCGCGCCTGTATCCCGGGCCGGGCGCTGCCGAGCGCCATCTTGATCCGTTCTCCCGTCCGTTCGCCGACGAGCAGTCCGTGGGCGCGCCGCAAGTGCTCGATGATGCCCTGGGTGAACATGTCGCCGGCGGCGCGCACCGAAGTGCCGGCGGCAATCCCCGACAGCGAGATGACCGCGATGTCCGTTGTCCCGCCGCCGATGTCCACCACGCAGCAACCGATGGGCGTCGTCACGTCGAGGCCCGCCCCGATCGCCGCGGCGATCGGCTGCTGGACCAGGAACACCTCGCTGGCCCGCGCCCGCAGCACGCTGTCGCGGACCGCGCGCCGCTCCACCGGGGTAATCCGGAGCGGTACCCCGACGACCATCCGGGGCGCCGCCCAACGTCGCCGGCCCAGCGCTTTCTGGACAAAGTGGCTGATCATCCGCTCCGCCGCCTCGAAGTCGGCGATCACCCCGTCCTGCATGGGGCGGATGGCCTTGATGTGGTCGGGGGTCTTGCCGACCATGTCGTACGCCTCGGCCCCCACCGCTTCCACCCGCTTGGTGACCGTGTTCATCGCCACCACGGACGGTTCGCGGAGGATGATTCCCGAATCCTGCGTGTAGATGAGGGTGTTGGCGGTTCCGAGATCCACCGCGAGGTCGACGGAGAAGAGACTGAGGAGATATTTGAGCATCAAGCGAAGCCGGGTAGCGGAACGGTTTCGGGGGATCCAGGCAGGACGGGACGGAGAAGTGCGGCGAGAGCGCCGCCATCCTAAAGACTACCAGCGACGGGCCTGTCATGACACTCCGAACCTGCATTCGGGTTTGCCGGCCGGCAGCCCTCGGCGGTACCATGGCCGGTTGCCATGATCCTCGAGTATTTTCGCGACCGCCGCTCCGTCGGCTGGTTCGTCGGCGCCGGCCTGCTCGCGCTGGTCATCCTGGCGTTCGTCGCCCTCTACTTCCCGGATTTCATGGGAGATCCGGCGACCGCCGCCATGCGGCGCGGAGTCGCCTGGGTGGACGATGAACCGATCTCGGCGTCGACGTTCCTGGACCGGTATCGGAACATTGCGCGCATGTACCAGGAGCAGAGCGGCGGCGATTTTTCGCCCGCACTGGCGCGTCAACTCGGCATTCCGGAACAGGTCGTGGGCGAACTCGTGCGCAGCCGGGTGCTCGTCCGCGAAGCGCAGCGTCTGGGAATCGAGGTCACGAACACCGAAGTCGGGACCAGCATCGCCAGCTCTCCCACCTTCCAGGAAAACGGGGTCTTCATCGGCCGGGACGCCTACCTCGCGATGCTGCGCGCCGCCCGGCTGAATCCGCGCGACTTCGAGGACTCGGTCCGCTCCGACCTGATGACCGAGAAACTCCGGTTGCTGATCACGGAGTCACCGCACGTGTCCGACATGGAACTGAGGGAGGAATACCGCCGGCGCAACGAGAGCGCGTCGCTCGACCTCTGGTTCCTCACCGTGGACAGCCGGCGCGGCGAGGTGGAGGTCACCGAAGCCGAGGCGCGCGAGCGATACGAAGCCGCGCCCGACGCGTTCGAGGTTCCCGAGCAGCGGCGGGTTCGCTACCTCACGCTCTCCGAACAGACGCTGGCAGAGGAAGTCTCGGTTCGTCAGCGCGAAATCCAGCGCTACTACAACCGCAACCTCTTCCGGTATCAGATGGGGGAGCAGGCGGAGGCGAGTCACATATTGCTCCAGGCGGAGTCGGAGGCCGAAGAGGAGGCCACCCGCACTCTCGCGGCCCGCCTCGCCGAGCGCGCCCGAACCGGCGAAGACTTCGCGGAACTCGCGCGCACCTATTCCGCGGACGAAGCGACGAGGGAAGCGGGAGGCGCCCTGGGAGTCTTCGGGCCCGAGGAAATGGTGCCCGAGTTTTCCGAAGCCGTCTTCAGCATGATGCCGGGTGAAATCAGCGACCCCGTCCGGACCGACTACGGCTATCACGTGGTGCGGCTCGACAGCCGCCAACCCGCCGAGACCCGGGGGTTGAGCGAGGTCGAGGGAGAGATCGAATCCACGCTGCGACAGGAAAAGGCGGGCGATCTCCTCACCGAACGGATTCTCGAACTGGAAGAGCGCGTCGGCGGCGCCGATTCGCTGGATGACCTGATGCGCGACTATCCGTTGCTGATTCCCCAGGAGTCGGACTTCTTCTCCGCCGGGGACCCCGTCGCCGGCCTCGGTTCGGCGGAACTCTCCACGCTCGCTTTCGATCTCGAAATCGGCGCCGTGGGTGGCCCGGTCCGGCTGCCGACGGGCTTCGGATTCGTCGAAGTCCTCGAGGAGCGGCCGCCCCACGTCCCGGAGTTCGAGGACGTTCGTGAGCGGGTGATGGCCGAACTCGAGGAAGAGCGGGCCAGGTCCCTGGTGGAAGAGGCGGCCCAGTCGCTTCGGGACCGCGTCGCTGGCGGCCAGACCGTCGAAACCGACCCCACCCCGCTGGAGCGTTGGTTCCGCGGCAGTCCGCTGGGGATCGCCGGGGTGTTCCCCGACGCCGAGGAAACGGTCTTCGGAGCCGAGGTCGGAGACGTTGTCGGCCCCCTGGAAGCGGACCGGGGATACGCCGTGGTCCGGATCAATGGAAGGGAGGGGTTCAGCGACCCGGTTTTCGAGGAGCAGAAGGAACCCTTCCGGGCGCAAATGGCTGAAGAGAAGAAACAGCGGATCTGGAACGCCTTCGTCGGCGCCGCGGGTGAGCGCTACGACATCCGCATCGACCGCCAGGCGCTCAACGATCTGATCGGATGACGGAGCAGCCTGTGGTGAAACTCCCGCGGCATTCCCGAGCCACGAGGGATGGAGGCCAGCGGATGCTGTCTTCCATCCCTCGTGCTCAAGGGGTCTACGCGCGGCTCACGCCGCGCTCCGAAGCGACGCCCGCTGCATCCCCGCTGGCCCCCACCGGGAGAACTGGCCACTCGCCTTCGGCTCGCTCCTCGTTGCGCTTCGGTCGAAATACACTAGGTATTCCTCCCTCGCGCGCTTGGTCAGCGAGGCGCAGCGGGCGTCTCGGTGCTCACGCGAATTCCACCACAGGCTACTAATGCAACTCGACCTGAAGGAACGCGCCGGCGTATCGCTGCTGCAATTGAACGGTCGCCTGGTGGATGGCCACGGCGACCAGGAGCTTCGGGAGGCGGTGGACGTGCTCCTCGATTCGGGCCGCACCCGCATCGTCGTCGATCTGAGCGGAGTCAGCGCCATTGACAGCGCGGGCCTCGGAGAACTCGTCGCCTCGGCCCGGCGGGTCACCCGGGCCGGCGGCGCCCTCAAGGCGCTCCATCCGCGGGAGCGCGTCGTTCACGTCATGAACGTCGCCCGGGTATTGCCGCTGTTCGAGGTGTTCGAGACCGAGGACCAGGCAGTCGCCAGCTTCACCACCTGACGCGCGGGATACCGGGACCTCCTTGATTTCGGTCGAGGAAACGCTCCGCCGGATCCTCGAGCGGACCCGGCCCCTGGCAACCGAGACGGTCAGCCTCGGGGAGGCCCGGGGACGGGTGCTGCGAGAGGATGTGTTCGCGGATCGCGACCTGCCCCCCTTCGACCGCTCGGCGGTGGACGGTTACGCGGTTCGCGCCGCCTGCCTCGCGGACGGAGGCCGGTTACGGGTGGTGGATCAGGTCCCGGCGGGCGCCATGCCCCGAGTCCCGGTAGGTCCTGGAGAGGCGGCGGCCATCATGACCGGCGCCCCCCTCCCGGAGGGGGCCGACTCCGCGATCATGGTGGAACACACGGTTCGTGAGGGGGATTTCGTGGTCTGGCCGGCGCCCGGGCGGAATCCTCCGCCGGTGGAGCCCGGCAACCGCGTTACCGCCCGGGGCGCCGAGGTCCGCAAGGGGGCCAAGCTCCTCGAGGCCGGGGTCCGGGTTTCGCCCGCCGGAGTCGGGCTGCTCGCGACCGTCGGGAAGGCGCGGGTGGCAGTCGCCAGGCGTCCCCGCGCCGCGGTGTTCTCCACCGGTGACGAGTTGCGGCATCCGCGGTCAGCCAAACTCCGGCCCGCGCAGATCCGCGACGCCAACTCTCACATGATCGCCGCCCGTTGCCGCGCCCTGGGGCTTCCCGTCCGGCGCCTGGGATTCGCCGCGGATGATCCCGGGCGCCTTGCGGCCACGATTCGCTCCGGACTGGCGGCGGACGTGCTCTTCATCTCCGGCGGAGTGTCCATGGGCCGCTACGACTACGTGGAGCCGGTGCTCGAACGGGCCGGGGTCCGGCTGCTCGTGACCGCGGTCGCGATTCGTCCCGGCAAGCCCTTCGTCTTCGGGATCAGGGAAGGTTCCAGTCCGGTCTTCGTGTTCGGGCTTCCCGGGAACCCCGTGTCCGCGCTCACCACCTTCGAGGTCTTCGCCCGGCCCGCCCTGGATGCGCTGCAGGGGATCGCCGATCCGAGGCCGCCGCGTCCGTCGGTCCGTTTGTTGGCCCCGGTGAGCCAGCGCGGGCCGCGGCGCGCCTTCCTGCCGGCGCGGGTGGGACTCGCCGCAGACGGCGCCCTCACGGCGCAGCCGATCCGCTCCCAGGGATCGGGGGACATCGCGGCGGTCGCGCTCGCCAATGCTCTCGTGATCGTGCCCGAACACGCCGGGACCATCCCGGCCGGGGACAGCGTCGAGGCCCAGCCGCTCCCCGGGTTTCCGGACGCCGGAGCCGGATGGCATGATCCCCGTCGATGAGTTTCGGCGAACCTGATTCGCCGCCGGAGTCCCCGTGCGGCCTCAGCCACGTGGATTCGGGCGGCAGCGCGCGGATGGTGGACGTCGGGGCCAAGCCCGCAACCGCTCGCGAGGCATCCGCGGAAGCCCTGGTGACGGTCTCCCGGGAGGCACTCGAGCTGGCCCGGAGTGGGAACGCTCCGAAGGGCAGCGTGCTGGAGACCGCGCGCCTGGCGGGCATCCAGGCGGCAAAGGCCTGCGGGACGCTGATCCCGCTGTGCCATCCCCTGCCCCTCGACCACGTCGAAGTCATGCCGACGTTTGAGGAGACCGGGATCCGCATCGTCTCCCGCGTGCGCTGCCGGGCGTCCACCGGGGCGGAGATGGAGGCGCTGACCGCGGCCTCGGTAGCCGCCCTCACCGTCTACGACATGCTGAAGGCCGCGGACCGGGCGATGGTGATCGGCCCGGTGCGCCTGCTCGAAAAGCGCGGTGGCGCGAGTGGCGCCTGGAGGGCCGAGGGTGCCTGAATCGCGGGGCGGCGCAACCCTCCTTCCCGCCTCCACGGGCCAGGCGACGGCCGCCCGCAACGCCCTGTGGGCTGCGCTCGAGGAATGCGGCTCCGCGGTGGTTGCGCTCAGCGGCGGCGTGGACAGCGCCACGCTGGCGGTCCTTTCCCATCTGGCTCTCGGGGACCGCAGCCTGGCGGTAACCGGCGTCAGTGCGAGCCTCTCCGGACATCAGAAAACGCTCGTGGAGTCGGTCCTCCGCGCGCACCCGATGCCGCATGAATGGCTGGTGACCGACGAGTTGGCGTTCGCCGACTACCTCCGAAACGGACCGGACCGTTGCTTCCACTGCAAGAACGAGCTTTACGGCCGGCTCCGCCGACTCGCCGACGCGCGCGGGATTTGGGCCGTCCTCGACGGGACCAACGCCGACGACACGGGTGATTTCCGGCCCGGAAGGCTGGCGGCGGAGTCCTGTGGAGTCCGCTCACCGCTGCTCGAAGCGGGGATCGGCAAGGAGGCGGTCCGAGCCCTGGCTCGCGAGCTGGGGCTGCCGGTAGCCGACGAGCCGGCTTCCGCCTGCCTCGCCTCCCGGGTGCCCCGGGCCATTCCGATCGATGCCGGCATTCTCGGCCGGGTCGAGGCGGGAGAGGAAGCGCTCCGGGAACTCGGTTTCTCCGCCTTTCGGGTCCGCCATCACGGGGACCTGGCCCGCATCGAGCTTCCCCCCACCGAAATCCCCCGCGCCCTGAGCCCGGAGGTCGGGGGCCGCCTTGCGGACCGCCTCGGGGAGCTCGGTTACCGGCAGGTGGCGGTGGACCTTCGCGGTTACCGGCCCGCCGGGCTCGCGACGCCGTTCGATCCGGACCGCGACCTCGCCTTCCTGTCCCCCGGCGCCGGCGGGTGACCGCGGGGACTTGCTCGAAATCCGCATCCTCGCCGATCCCGACGAGGACGACGGTTCGGGTCGAACCGTCGAGGTTCGGCTGCTCGCCCGGCCGCGGGCGGACGAGGATCCGCTCGAGGACTCCCGGCTCTTCGCCGCGGGCGACCGGGACCGGATCGTCGCTTTCGTCGCGGAGATGCTCGAACGGCATGCGTCCCGGCTGCCGGCGCCAGCACTGGTGTGCTGCCGCCGCTGCGAGCGTGCTTTCGACCCCGGGGCGGAGTCCGAACGCAGGCGACCCTTCGTCTGCCGAACCTGCCAGCGAACGGCGGCCCGAAACTCCCGGGCCGCCGCAGCACCCGGCCCCGGAGAGGGACTCGAGGTGCGGTTTCTGGGCACCGGCGACGCCTTCGGGTCCGGGGGAAAACGCCAGGCCGCCATTTTCGTGCGGGCCGCCGGCAGTCGGCTCGGGCTCCTGCTCGACGCGGGACCGGGTTGTCATGCCGCGCTTCGGGCGGAAGGCCTCACGAGCGATGATCTTGGAGCCGTGGTACTCAGCCACTTCCACGGAGACCACTACGGGGGCGTTCCCTTTCTCGAACTGGACGCCATGAAGAACGGACGCGCCGAACCACTCCGGATTCTCGCGCCGCCGGGCGCCGAGGAGTGCCTGGCGACGCTCAGGGAATGCCTCTACCGCAATCTGCCCCTTCGGTTCGACGAAGAGGTCCGCGAGACGCTCCCCGGTGAGGCCGCCGACCTTCCAGCCGCGGTGGGGGGCGGCTTCGCGCGGGCCTTCGCTGCGCGTCACCAGCCCGAAGCGTGGGCTCTTTCGTGGAAGCTCGGGCTCGGCGGCCGCACGGTGGTCTATTCGGGCGACACCGGTTTCAGCGAGGAACTGATTTCCGAATCGGCGGGGGCCGATCTGCTGATCCACGAATGCACGTCGCTCGAGGGGCTTCCCGGCCACACCTCCCACGAGGAGTTACAGGCAGCCGCATCCCGGATAGCCGCCCGGCGGGTCCTGCTGGTGCACACCGGCGAAGACGTCCTGGGCGCAGCGGACCTGGCCTTCGAGCGAGCCCACGACGGACTGCGGGTGGTTGTCTAGCGACCCCTGGGTGGGGTGGCGTGAGCGCCGAAAGGGGCGAGGCGCCCGGCTGGCGAGGCGTGCGAGGGAGGAATACCGGGTGTATCCGACCGAAGCGCAACGAAGAGCATCGCGGTCCAGCCGGGATGCATCGCCGCCTGAAAGTCGCGCCACCCCATTCACGGATTGCCAGGCCGGGATTCATCGGCGAATCTGTGGATTCGCCACCGGGAGATCCCTCGCGGCGGCCGGCGCTCCTGGCGCCGCCGGACTCAGTCCTCTTCCTTGGAGGTGTCGCCACCCTCGGAGCTGGTGTCCGGGTTCGTGACGCTCTTCATGGAGTTCCGGAAATTCCGGATCCCCGCTCCCAGGCCCTTCCCGAGTTGAGGCAGCCGTGATCCGCCGAAGATGAGGATCACGATCCCCAGGATGATCAGGAGTTCGGTCGCCCCGAAAGGGCCGACCAGCAGAACCGGGACCCACAGGAAGGAAGTCATGGCGCGATTCTATCCGGTTATTCCTCGCCGCCGGGAAACGGCGCCGCTTCGGCCTGCGCGCGCTGGTAGACGAGCGCGGCCACCGCGATGTCCTCGGCCGCGATCCCCTGGGACTCGAAGAGGGCGGACCCGGATCGCGCGTGCCCCTTGCCCGCCGCCACCACGTCACCGATGGTCTCCAGTTCTTCCCATCGCAGCTCTCCCGAGGCGACCAGCGGCGCCAGGTCCCCGCATTCGATCCGCGCCTGCTCCCGGTCGTCGACCACCACGCGGTCCGCGTGCCGCACCGCGGCGGGGTCCAGTTCGCGCCGCCCGAGGGAGTTCCCCCCGGCGGCAGCCACGAACGTCCCCGGCGCGAGCCACGCGCCGCGGACCACCGGTTCCGCCGCGCTCGTGACCGCCACCACGATGGGTTTGTCCCGGACCGCCGCCTCGCCGCTGGGCGCCGGAACCACGTCCACCCCGAGCCTTGCCGACATCTTCTCCGCGAAACGCGCGCGGCGTTCCGGATCCCGGCAATACGCCTCCACCCGGCGCAGCGGGCGGACCGCCGCCAGGGCCTCCACCTGTGTTTCCGCCTGGTACCCGCAGCCCACGATGCCGGCGCTCGCCGCGCCCCCGCGGGCGAGGTAATCCGCGGCCACCCCGGTGGCGGCGCCGGTCCGAATCTGCCCCAGGGCGTCCGCTTCCATCACCGCGGCAAGCGATCCGGCCGTCTGGTCGAAGAGGAGGAGCACAAAGCGCATGCCGTCCCGGCCCGTCAGGTAGGTCTTGAGGCCCAGATACCCGAGCGCGGAACTCGAAGCGCTCATCGTGTGCAGCATCCGGCCCGGAACCCGGACCCGTTGCCGGGGGCGATTCTGGGCGGTCCCCTCCCCGAGTTCCCGGAACACGGCCTCGACCGCGGTGAGCGCATCGCGCATGGGCAACGCCTCGCGAACGAGCGCCTCCGGGAAGTAGAGCGTCACCGGGAAAGGGTACGCGGAGCGGAAGTCCCGAAAGGAACCGCGCCCCTTTCCTACAATGAGCGCCATGGACGTGCTCACCGCGCAGCAGATGCGCGACGCGGACCGCCACACCATCGAAGAGGCGGGGATTCCGGCGCGCGTCCTGATGGAGAACGCCGGGCGCGCGGTGGCGGAGGTCGCCGCCGACGCGGCGGCGACCAGCGGCCGGCGCATCCTGATCCTCTGCGGCCGGGGGGGAAACGGGGGTGACGGACTCGTGGCGCTGCGGACGCTCGCGGCGCGCGGGCTGCGGGCCACCGCCGTCCTGCTGGCCGACCCGGAGCGGCTGACCGGAGAAACCAGGGCGAACTACGAGACCGCGATGCAGCTCGCGCTCCACGTCGTGCCCTGCCCCGACGAAGCCACCTGGGAATGGGCGCTCCGGCAGGCGGGCCCGGACGGACTCACCGCCCCCCGTCCCGGAGTCATCGTGGACGCGATTCTCGGAACGGGAAGTTCCGGCCCGCTGCGGGGGCTCGCTGCCCGGGTGATCGCCGACCTGGAGCACGTCGGACGGTTCCGCGACGCGCGCCGCATCGCCGTCGATGTTCCAACCGGCCTCTCGGCCGACACGGGGGCCGCGCCCGACCTCTGTTTCCGCGCCGACCTGACGGTGGCGCTCGCGGCGCCCAAGGCGTGCCACTTCGTCTATCCGGCCAGCGCCGCCTGCGGCGAGGTCCGCGTGGCGGAGATCGGAATCCCGCGAGTCTGGATCAACGCGGGCACCACCGGGGTCCGCACCAATGACGAACGCCGGGTAGCGCCCTTCTTCCCCGCCCGCGCACCGGGCGTTCACAAGGGGCAGCTCGGCCGGCTGCTGCTGATCGCGGGTTCCCGGCGCATGCCCGGGGCAGCGGCGCTCGCCGCCCAGGGCGCCCTGTCCGCGGGAGTCGGCCTGCTGACCGTTGCGGGACCTGCCGACGGCCTGACCGAGCTGCCTCCGGAGGCGATGCGGCTGCCCCTGCCGGCATCCGGTGATGGCGAGATCTCGCTCGACGGAGTCCCGGAGATCTCCCGGTTCACCGCCGATGCGATCGCACTGGGGCCGGGGCTCGGGAGCCGGGAAGAAACGAAGGAGGCCGTCCGCCGGATCCTGCTGACGACCTCGGCGCCGCTGGTGCTCGACGCCGATGGGCTGAACGCCTGGGCCGGCCGGGCCTCGCAGCTCGCCCAGCGGTCCGGGCTCGCCCTCACCCCCCATCCCGGCGAAGCCGCCCGGCTGCTCAACCTGACGAGCGCGGAGGTCCAGGAGGAACGGCTCCAGGCGGCGCGGCGGCTGGCCCGGGAAACCGAGGCCGCGGTAGCGCTCAAGGGACCCGGGACGCTCATCGCCGACCCGCGGGGCGCCGTGTTCGTGAACCGCTCGGGCGGTCCCGAACTCGCCGCGGGGGGATCCGGGGATGTCCTCACCGGAGTGGTGGGCGCGCTGCTCGCCCGCCGCCTGGGCCCGCTGGAAGCGCTCTCCGCCGGGGTGTTCCTCCACGGACTCGCCGGGAGCGAGGCGCGGGAGGACAGCGGAGAGGACGCGGTCACCGCGTCCGGCGTGGCCGCCCGCCTCGGAAGGGCCATCCACCGGTTGCGCGCGGAGGTTTCCAGGTGACCGCCGCTCCCGGAGCGCTGGCGACCCGGGACTCCATCACGAGCGGCAGTCCCGAGGACACCCTCGAGGCCGGCGCCCGGCTCGCGGCCCGCGCCCCGGACTGCCGGGCCTTCTATCTGGAAGGAGACCTGGGCGCCGGCAAGACCGTTTTCGCCAAGGGCCTCGCGCGGCATTACGGCGTTGACCCCAACCAGGTCACGAGTCCGACATTCGCTCTCGTGGCCCGTTACGGAGAAGGAATGCGCCCGGTGTACCACCTGGATCTCTACCGGATCGAACGCCCCGAGGAACTCCGCGAACTCGGCATCGAGGAGATGGAGGAAGAGGACGCCGTCGTGATCGTCGAGTGGCCCGAACGGCTCGGCGCCTACCGCCGCGCCGACGCGATGCGCGTACGCCTTGCGCTGGAAGCGAACGGAGCCCGGCGCATCGAAATGCTGGCGGAGGCGGAGGCCCGATGAGCGCCCGGAATGCGCGCCCCGGGCGAACGGCATCTCCGATCGGGCGCCGCCTCGCGAGGGCCTTCGTCGCGGTCCTGGCGACGGCCGCGTGCGGCGATTCCGGGCCGGTGCTTCCCAGCGAACCGTCCAACCTCGTTCTCGTCACCGTTTCCTCGCTGCGCGCCGACCACCTGGGGATCTACGGCTATCCGCGCAACATCAGCCCGAACCTCGACCTCTTCGGCGCTTCAGGGGCGGTGTTCCTGGAGGCGCTCACCCCCTGGCCCGAGACCGGGCGCAGCGCGGCGGCGCTCCTTACCGGAGTGGACCCGAGCCGCAGCGCCCGGGGCGAGCCGGCGCGGCTGTTCGAGGCAGCCACGCTCGCGACCCGGCTGCGGGGGCACGGCTACCGAACCCTCGCCGCGGTCAGTCATCCCGCCCTTGCCGCCGAGCTCGGTTTCGGGGAGGGTTTCGACGAGTTCCGGGAACACTGGGGAGACGGAGCGGGGGCCACCGATGCCGTGCGGGACTTCGGGATTCGCGCCGTCGGCGCCACCGATGATCGCCCGGTCTTCGTCTGGCTCCATTTCTCCGCGCCTTCCCGGCCTCACGACCCGCCCGCCGAGGATCTCGACGCGGTCCGGGGCGATGCGATGACCCCGGCCGGCCCCCGGTTCCGCGTCGGACCCCAGCCGACTGCCGCGGTAGCTCCGGGCGCCGGCTACGGGGAGATGACGGACGGTTACGACGCCTCCATCCGGTCGGTGGACCGGGCGGTCGGCGCGGTGCTCGCGGGCCTTCGGTCCGGCCCGCTGCGGGGAGAGACCCTGTTCGTGGTGGCCGGCCTCCACGGCGAGTCCCTCGGCGAACACGGTCCCCCCTTCGAGACCCCCCGCCCCCTGTTCCGGGAGACGCTGGAGGTGCCGTTGCTGGTGGGCTGGCCCGGAGGCGACGGGACGCGGCTCCCCGCGGAGACCCGATTCGGAACCGCGGTGAGCATCGGCGATGTCGGCCCCACCGCCCTCGAACTCATCGGCGTTCCCCTGCCCGACACCCTCGCGGTGGGAACCGTCGGGAAGTCGCTCGTCCCCGCACTCCTCGGCGACGACCCGCGGCCGCACCGGCGCCTCTACGCACAGTCCGGGCGCGGCCTCTTCGCCGTCTACAACGGACGGCTGCGGATGCTGCGGATTCCCGTCCCCGGCCAGGACGCCCCCCTCTTCGCGCTGTTCAACCTCGCGCGCGATCCGAACGAAGCCGAAAACGTCTACGAACAGGCCCGGTCCTCGATGGAGCCCCTGAAGGCGCAACTGGAGACCCGGCGCATCCAGACGGTGGCCTGGCAACAGGAAAACGAGAGCGCCGGCGCTGCCGACCCCGCGGTTTCGCCCCCACTTGCCGAGGCGCTCGCGGCGCGCGGCTACCGCTGACCCGTTGAGCGCTTCGGGGGTGGGGCGCGTGTCCGGAAGAAGAGAGGGACGCTGAGAAGGTCGAACAGGGGCCCCACCCCCGAAGCGCCCGGCGCTTCGCGCCGCAAATCGAAACTCCCTCGCGCGCTGGCGCGCCCTTCGGCGAGTTCCGATTTGTCGTTACTTTCTTGTGAAAGGGGGTAACCCCCTTTCACACTTTCCCCCGAAATCGCCGACAGCGAACGGAGTTCGCTGCCATTTGTTCTTGTGCGCGTTCCGGCGGGACCATCTCCCGCACGCGGGGGGGTGATCCCGGAGATTGGCCCTGCGCGCTCTGCGGATCCTGGTCCCGCCTGCCGGCTTGAAGGCCGGCGTTCGCTTCAGGACGTTCTGTGAGGGCGGGTGGAGTGGTGGGGTCTCGACCGCCTCTCGGCGGTCGATGCCGGCTGGTTTCCGGAGCAGAGCGATAGCTCTGCGGAGACCCCTTGAGCACGAGGAATGGAAGACGGCGACAGCCGGCATCCATTCCTCGTAGCTCGGGAACCCGGCGCTCCGAACTCGGGCAGCGGGTGCCGGTCCCACGGCTGGCGGTTTGGGCTAGACCCCCGCTGCTTCCAGCTCGGTCAGTACCCGCTCCGGGCGGAGCGGCAGCCGCCGGATGCGCACTCCCGTCGCGTCATGGACCGCGTTTGCGATGGCCGCCGGCACCGGCTTGTGCGAGGGTTCGCCGGCTCCGTAGGGGCGGAGGTCCGGGCGGTCGGGGTTCGGGTCGCCGTTCACCACCACGATGTCGATGCGCTCGGGCGCGTCCCGGTGGGTGAGGGTCGGGTGCGTGCGCCAGTCGACGCTCGTGACCTTCTCGCCGTCGAACCGGACCTCCTCGAAAAGGGTCCGGCTGATCCCGTGGAGGAGGTTCCCCTGGATGGTGTTCTCCAGGCCGTCCGGGTTGATCACCAGGCCGCAGTCGTGGGCGCACACCATCCGCGGGACCCGCACCCGACCGGTCTCGCGGTCGACCTCGACTTCGGCGATCACCGCGATCGTGGTGCGGGCACGGTACGTGTAGGCGATGCCCCGCCCGGCGAGAAAGCGCCCGCCGCCGACCGTCCCGGGTGACGGCCGGGCGTCCCATCCGTAGGCCTTCGCGGCCGCTTCGACCACCGCGATCGAGCGTGCCCGGCGGAAAACCTCGTCGTCGTCGGTGGCGCCCCGCAGGAGGCGCAGCCGGAACGCGACCGGATCCATGTCCGCGGCCGCGGCCAGCTCGTCGATGAACGATTCCCCGGCGAACGTCGTCTGCGGGCCGTTGGGGTCGCGCAGGTTGCCGGTGCGGAGCGGCGTCTCGAAGACCAGCGGGAGGCGGACCGCCCGCGTCTCCTCGCGCCGGTTCGGGACGTGGTACATGTCGTCCGGCCCGCGGGCGCCCCCGGGGGACGGCCGCTCGGGCCGGAGCCCCATCAGTTGCGCGATGAGCACGGTCCGGGCCTGGTTGTAGCCGACGTGCGCGTAGTTCGCGATCCGGCCCTGATAGTCCAGCGCGACCAGGTTGCCGTCCGCGTCGAGCCCTCCCCGGAGGTCCATGGCGAAGGCGGGCCCCTTGGTGTCCCACGCCGTCTCCTCGTGCCGCATCCACTGCACCCGAACGGGACGGCCCAGCTCCTTTGCCAGGTACGCCGCCTCGAAGCCCGCGTCGTCCGCGGCCGTGCGGCCGTAGAGCTGCGGCCCCTCCATCCAGATCACCCGCACCTGCTCCGGCGGCATGCCCAGGAACTCCGCGATCCCGGTCCGGTGGCTGTACGGCTTCATGTCGTTGGTGTAGATCGTCATCTGGCCGTCCGCAGGATCGGCCAGGGCGTGGGCGGGCCCGATCGCCGTGTGTCCCTGGAAGGGGACGTCGTAGGCGGCTTCGACCACGGTCGCGGCGGTCGCCAGCGCCCCGTCGGGATCTCCCTCGACCGGCGCCGCCCCGCGTCCTCCCGAGCCCGGCTCCGGCTCCGCACTCCGCAGATAGTCAAAGAGGTCGTCGGACGCCGGGAAGGGCGCCGTGGCCGGCTTCTCCCAGGTGACGGCGAGACGCCTTGCCGCCTCGATCGCCTGCTCTTCGCGCTCGCACACGACCGCGACGTAGTTGCCCTTGCTCACCACCCGGATGAGGCCGGGCACCTCGCTTACCGACGACTCGTCGATCCCCGTCAGCGTCGCGCCCGCGAAGGGCGGGCGCACGTTCCGGGCGTGAACCATCCCCGGGCGGCTGACGTCGACGGCCCACTCGAACGATCCGTCGACCTTGGCGGGGATGTCGTAGCGCGGGATCGACTGGCCGACGAGTTTCAGGTCCTGCACCGGCTTGATGCTCGCGACGCCGGTCGTCTGGTTGATGTTCGCGCCCGTCAGCGCGACGTCGAAGCGCCGCCCCCCGACCAGTTCGCCGTAGGTGACGGTCCGCGAGGGATCGCCGTGCACCGAGATGACGCCTTCGCTCACCCGGAGTTCCTCCACCGGCGCGCCGAAACGCTCCGACGCCATCTCCAGCAGCACCCGCCGGGCCTCCGCCGCGATCCGGCGTCCGACCATCGCGTCGCGCTCGATCGCGTCCGAGCCACCCGAGCCGCCCTGGTCCACGGTCAGGTCGGTCCGTCCCATGACCACCGTGGCCCGGTCGAAGGCGAGGTCGAGCTCGTCGCACATCATCTGCCGGGTGGCGGTCCCGGTCCCCTGCCCGCCATCGGTCTTGCCGACGTAGAACGTCGCGCTGCCGTCCTCGTGGACGGCCAGCCACGAGTCGAGCTGGAGGAAGTCGGGATCCGGATAGGCGCCGGACTCCGCCGGCTGGGAGCCGAAGGCCTGGCGGGCCGCCCCGGCCGCGCCCGCGGCGCTCAGGCCGAAGACGAAGAGTCCCGAGGTCTTGAGGAAATCGCGCCGGGAAGCGGTCCCGCCCCAGTGCGCGAGCGCGTGGTCGATGGATTCCGCGACCCGCGGGTCGGGGGCCGCGGGCCCGCCGTCCACGGGGGTACCGGGCTTGCCGGCCG
>MPMW01000200.1 GCA_002238705.1 Acidobacteria bacterium bin61
TGGAACGCCGACTTCAGTCGGCACCCGCGGCCCGAGAGGGCCGTGGAACGGATCACGCCAATCACGTTCAAGAGCGTCCACGTTGCGAACGCCAGCGTGACGCGGAGTATGAGAAGTCCGGGTTAGTCCCTAATGGGACCGACTCGTCGAGAGCAGCCGCGCCCGCAGGCTCGCCGGATCCAGAATCGGAACGGCAAACTCCGGCGCGAGAGTGATCAGGTCATCGTCCCCCGTCACCAGGCCATCGGCCTTGCCCACGAGCGCCAGTCGGAGGAAGGCCCGATCCGCCGGATCCCGGCACTCAGGGATCACCGGCGGCTCGACCACACTCACGGCTTCGGACCACGGGAGGGACTCGGTCAACAGATCCTCCTGTTCGTCGTGCGTCAGCCGGAACTTCGGATACGACAGCGTGCGCATCAGTTCCTCAACGGTTTCGCGGCTGACCAGCGGAAGGATCCCGGCGTTGCGAGGGGTTTCTGCTGTTGAGGGTGGGTGGGGTGGTGCGGTTCCGCAGCCCTCTCGGGCCGCGGGTGCCGGCTGAAGCCGGCGTTCCAAGCCGTGTGGGCTGTACCGGAGGGTGGTGTTCCCCTCCGGCTCTTGCTGTGGGGGTGGGGTGGTGCGGTTCCGCAGCCCTCTCGGGCCGCGGGTGCCGGCTGAAGCCGGCGTTCCAAGCCGTGTGGGCTGTACCGGGGGGTGGTGTTCCCCTCCGGCTCTTGCTGTGGGGGTGGGGTGGTGCGGTTCCGCAGCCCTCTCGGGCCGCGGGTGCCGGCTGAAGCCGGCGTTCCAAGCCGTGTGGGCTGTGCCGGAGGGTGGTGTTCCCCTCGGCTCTTGCTGTGGGGGTGGGTAAAGGGTGCGGTTTCGACCGCTTCTCGGCGGTCGATGCCGGCTGGAAGCCGGCGCTCCGAGCGGTGTTGCCGCAGTCGATGCCGGCGGGCCCCTTAGGGTTCGTCGTTCCTGGCGGCGGTGGTGGTGACTACCTGGCCGAGGGTTTCCGTATAGCGGATGACGCCATCGGCGATGGCCGCTGCGAGCTTCTTCCGGTGGGAGGCGCTGCGGAGTTGCCGCGCCTCCTCGCGGTTGCTCACGAACCCCACTTCGACCAGCACGGCCGGCATCTTCGCTCCCAGCAGCACATGGAATCCGGCGGTCTTCACGCCGCGGTTCTGGGCGTGTTTGGCCCGTCCCAGGATGCTCTCGACCATCCTCGCCTGAATCGTCGTCGCGAACTCCCGCGATTCCTCCTTCCAGGTGTGGTTCAGGATCTGCTTCAGAAGGTTGTCGACATCGGCCATGCGGACCTTCCCGGTAGCGGCGTTCTCCCGGGCCGCGACCTCGATCGCGTCCGGCGACGTCGCGAGGTTCAGGTAGAAGGTCTCGAGACCCCGCGCCTTGCGGTTCCGCGCGGCGTTGACGTGGATGGAAACGAAGAGGTCCGCCTCGCGGCTGTTGGCGATGAAGGCGCGCTGTTCCAGGGGGATGAAGACGTCGGTATCCCGGGTCATGATGACCTCGAAGCCGCGCTCCGTGAGGTTGTCACGGAGCCGCTTCGCGATGTCGAGCGCGATGTCCTTCTCGCGCAGGCTGCCGGAGTGGGTGCCCGGGTCCTTTCCTCCGTGCCCGGCATCGATCACGATCCGGCTCACCCCGGCGCCGAGCTGGCGCGCCACCGAGTAGCCCCCTTCGGTCGGACGCGGCAGCGAAGGCGAGACCTCGTCCCCGGTCTCCGGAGTCTCGGCAGCGGCCGGCCGGGCCGGCTCCGGCGGGGGCTCGGCCCGCGCCCCCGCCTCCGCCCCCGCCTCGCCTCCGGGCCCGTCCGCGACCCGTACCGGGGGCGCCCCGTGGATGTCCACTACCAGCCGG
>MPMW01000201.1 GCA_002238705.1 Acidobacteria bacterium bin61
CCTGCGGCCGCGGTGCCGGCTGAAGCCGGCGTTCCAAGCCGCTTCTGCGGTCCTGCCCGGTCCGAGATCCGTTACTCAACCAAGCCGCATTTTCACAGCAACTGGCCAGAGGTCGGCGTTCCCGTACCGGTTGGGCCGTCCGGGTTGGTGACGTTTCCCGGGGTCTTGGCTGTGAGGGAGGGTGGGATGGTGCGGTTCCGCTGGGGGCGTGGCACAGCGGGTGCCGGACTGGGGGGTGGCGGTCAGGGTGCGGGTACAATCACCGGCTACCGATCGGCCGGTCCGCGTTCCCGCTTTTCCCATGCTCCAGTCGTTGCGGCGCGTATCTGGCCGCCTCGTGTTCGTACTTCCAATTGTGTTGGGCGGAGGTTTGGCCGTTCCCGCCGCCGCGGAGCAGGAACTCGAGGACGAGTCGCGGTTTCTGAGCCGGATCCGGCGCCTGACTGTCGAAGGGAAGCGCGCTGGGGAGGGCTATTTCTCGCCCGACGGGAAGGAAATGGTTTTCCAGTCGGAGCGGGAACCCGGCAACCCCTTCTTCCAGATCTACCTGCTCTCGCTGGAGACCGGGGACACGCGGCGCGTCTCGCCCGGACAGGGGAAGACGACCTGCGCGTTCATCTCCGGGAAGAACGGCGACATCCTGTTCGCATCCACGCACCTCGACCCGCGCTCGCTCGAACTGCAGCAGGCCGAGATCGACTTCCGGGAGAGCGGTCAGGAGCGGCGCTACGAGTGGGACTACGACCCGTTCATGGACGTCTTCGTAGAGCGGCGCTCAGACGGCGAACTCGTCCGCCTGACCGACGCCCAGGGTTACGACGCCGAGGGAAGCTGGTCCCCGGACGGCGAGTGGATCGTCTTCACCTCGATGCGGGACATGTTCGATCGCGAACTCTCCGACCGGGAGTCCCGGCTTGCCGAGATCGATCCCTCCTATTTCGCCGAGATCTACATCATGCGCGCGGACGGGAGCGAACAGCGGCGGCTCACCGACGTCGCCGGCTACGACGGCGGACCCTTCTTCTTTCCGGACGGGTCGCGGATCATCTGGCGCCGTTTTTCGGAGGACGGGCTGATCGCCGACATCTGGTCAATGAAGCCGGACGGCGCCGACCAGCGCCGGCTCACCGATTTCGGGGCCATGAGCTGGGCGCCTTATGTCCACCCCTCCGGCGAGTACGTCCTGTTCGCCTCGAACAAGCTGGGATTCAGCAACTTCGAGGTGTACATGGTGGACGTGGCGGGCCGGAAGGAGCCGGTCCGCATCACCACGACCGACGGGTTCGACGGCCTCCCGGTGCCGACCCCCGATGGAGCCGGTCTCGCCTGGACCTCCAGCCGCCACGGGGAGGCCGGGGGCCAGATCTACCTCGCCGACTGGAACCACGACGAAGCGCTTGCCGCGCTTCGCGAGGCCCCGGTTCGCGCCGGCGGCGGGGAGACCCCGGAATGATCCTTCGCGCTCTTGCACACCCGCCGAATCGGCGCCCGGAACGCACGTTTCCGAGGCTCCTGTCTGCTGCTCTCCTGGCGGCGCTCGGATCGTCTCCGGCTGTCTCCCAGACCGCCGATGATCTCGAGATCGACGTCGCCGCCCTGACCGGTCCGGGGACCGACGGCCGCGCGGTCGGCACTCCCGGAGCCGCCACCGCCCGCCGCTACCTGATTTCCGAACTCGAAGCGGCCGGGGCCGAGCCCCTGCCGGGAGCGGAGGGACTCGGAATTCCGTTCCCGTTCATTGCCGGAGTGGAGGATCGCGGCTCCTCGCTGCGCGCCGGGGGACACAAGCGATTCGGCAGCGACCAGGTCCGGGCGTTCGCTTTTTCGGAC
>MPMW01000202.1 GCA_002238705.1 Acidobacteria bacterium bin61
TACTCGATGGTCTCGCCGTCCACCATGATCGAGTGGTCGCTCTCCCACCGGGACTCCCCGGCCGATTCGGAGCCGTCTTCCTGAGCGGCGGCGGTTACCGCGGCCAGGAGCACGGCGAACGCCAGGATCACCTTCTTCGACATCTCGGAACCTCCGGGAAGGACAGGAGTGGGGAGCACGCGAGCATACGGGATCGCCCGGCGCCGACCGGATACAAGAAAGGGGAACCGCCCGGTGAGGGCGGTTCCCCCACGAGAAGGGATCGGAACTCTAGAACACGAATCCGGCGAGCAGCATGATCCGGCGCGGTTCGATCCAGCTTGACGGAATGAAGTCTTCACCCGGATCTTCGATGCGGAGATCCTGCATCCAGATGCTGGCGGTGCTGTTCAGCGCGTTGTAGAGGTAGGCGTCCAGCTTCAGGGTGACATCGCGGAGTTCAAGGCGTTTCCCGAGACGGATGTCCACGCTGTTCAGTTGCGGCTGCCTGAGACCCGCTCGGGAGCCGGCCAGCTCGACGATGATGTTGTTCGCCGGCTGCTCGGTAACTCCCGAGGCTCGTACCTGGCGGGAGAACGGCTTCCCGCTCTCGACGTTCACGTTGGCCGCGAGCAGGAAATCCCAAGGGAGGAACAAAACGCCTTGCAGCCGGAACATGTGCGGCCGGTCGCCCTGGAGCCGCTGCCCGTCGTTCAGGTTCAGGTAGGCATTCGGGTCCTGTCCGGTCGTGCTGCCATAGAACGGGTTGTTCTGCGCCTGGGACCACGGCCGCGGTATCAGCCCGGTTGATTTCGAATACGTGTAGGAACCTTGGACGTTCCAAAGACCCGCATCGCGCATGGCAAAGGTGAAGAGGACGCCGTCGTAGGTCTGCTCGTACTTTTCGGGAGCGCCGGGGAAATCCCCCGGGGAATTCCCCTTCACCAGGGTCGGCTGCGCCGTCTGGCTCAGGAGGGTCATCGGGGCGCCGGTGTACGGATCCGCCCATTGGACGGTCTCGTACTGCCCTCCCAGTATGGACCAGCCCACCATCCGCTCGGTGTACTTGTGGACGTACTGCACACCCACCGACATGTTGTTGCCGATCTCGCGCTCGTAGGCCGCGGTGTAGTGGTAGGAACGGGGCGCCAGCAGGTTGTCCGGTTGATCCAGATCGTCCACCGTCGTTGCGAACAGCAGGTCACCGAGCGTGCCGTCGTCGTTCAGCGCGTACTGCTGCCACGGAGTGACTCCGGGGGCGGGAGCGTCCCAGTTTCCGACCACGTTCTGGTCGTAGTGAACGCCGAAGAAGCCCTTGATGGCGGAGCGTCCCTCTTCGTCCGGACGGAAAGTGAAACCGATCCGGGGGCTCAAGAGGTTCCACTTCACGATTCCCGGAGTCCCGGGGGCATTCCCTGACACGGACACCGCGTTGATGGCGGTGAACTCGGTTTCCTGGCCGGAATCGGGCACCCCGAGGAGCTCGTACTCGGGAATATCTCCACGATTCAGGTCGAGGCGCAGACCGAGGTTCAGCGTCAGGCGGTCGTTGATCGTGACGGTGTCGTCGATGAAGAGGCCGCGGTCGTTGGAGATGCCGCCGTAGCGGTAGGGCTCCTGAATGACCTGGTAGAGGTAGCCGCCCGACTGGTACTGGTAGGCGCTGTTGGGGCCGGCCGCAACCGCGGTTTCGGCAACCCCTCGGGCGATCTGAACTCCGAAGCGGAACTCGTGCTGCGCGCCGAGGAAGTCGTCCGCGTAGTGGGTGATCTTGGCGTTGAACTGGTTGCTCCAGGTCCGGTAGTCCCACGGATAGGAGATCCCGCCCTCGAAGGTGGTGGTC
>MPMW01000203.1 GCA_002238705.1 Acidobacteria bacterium bin61
TACTCGATGGTCTCGCCGTCCACCATGATCGAGTGGTCGCTCTCCCACCGGGACTCCCCGGCCGATTCGGAGCCGTCTTCCTGAGCGGCGGCGGTTACCGCGGCCAGGAGCACGGCGAACGCCAGGAGCACCTTCTTCAACATCTTGGAAACCTCCGGGAATGACGGGAGTGGAGAGCAGGCGAGCATACGGGATCGCCCGCCGCCGGCCATCAACAAGAAAGGGGACCGCCCGTCACCGGGCGGTCCCCCAGAAGGAAAGGATCGGAATCTAGAACACGAAACCGGCGAGCAGCATGATCCGGCGCGGCTCCACCCAGCTCGAAGGAATGAAATCCTCACCCGGATCTTCGAGGCGCAGGCTCTGGTTCCAGATGCTCGCGGTGCTGTTCAGCGCGTTGTAGACGTAAGCGTCCAGCTTGAGGGTGAAGTCTCCGAGCTCAACGCGTTTTCCGAGCCGGATGTCCGCAACCCAGAGGTCGGGATGACTGAGTCCGTCCCGGGAGCCCGCCTGTTCCACTATGAAGTTCTGGGCCGGCTGGTTGGTCACGCCGGAGGCTCGGATCTGACGCGAATAGGGCTTGCCGCTCTCGAAGTTGGCATTCACCGCCAACAGGAAGTCATAGGGCAGGAACAGCACTCCCTGCAGCCGGAACATGTGCGGACGATCGCCCTGGAGCCGCTGGTAGGCGTTCATGTAGGAGTTGGGATCCTGGCCCAGCGTGCTTCCGTAGAACGGGTTGTTCTGGGCTTCGTACCAAGGACGCGGAATCAGACCCTCCGACTTCGAGTAGGTGTAGGACCCTTGGACGTTCCAGAGGCCCGCATCCCGGGCCGCGAAGGTGAAGATGACCCCGTCGTAGGTCTGCTCGTAGGTATCCGCCGCACCGGGGAAATCACCCGGGTTGTTGCCCTTGACCAGAGTGGGTTGGGCCACCTGGTTCAGGAGAGTTACGGGCGCCCCGGTATAAGGATCGGCCCACGGGATGCTCTCGTACTGCCCGCCGAGAATGGACCAGCCCACCATTCGATCGGTGTACTTGTGCACGTACTGCAAGCCGATCGACATGTTGTTGCCGATCTCACGCTCATAGGCCGCGGTGTAGTGGTAGGAACGCGGCGCCAGCAGGTTGTCCGGTTGATCCAGGTCGTCCACCGTCGTCGCGAACAGGAGGTCACCGAGCGTGCCGTCATCGTTCAGCGCGTAGAGCTGCCACGGGGTGACTCCGGGGGCGGGAGCGTCCCAGTTGCCGATTACGTTCTGGTCGTAGTGGATGCCAAAGAAACCCTTGATGGCGGAGCGTCCCTCCTCGTCCGGACGGAAGGTGAAGCCGATCCGCGGGCTGAGGAGGTTCCACTTCACGATTCCCGGAGTCCCGGGGGCGTTCCCTGATACCGACACCGCGTTGATCGCAGTGAACTCGGTTTCCTGGCCGGACTCAGGAACCCCGAGGAGTTCGTACTCGGGAATGTCGCCCGTGTTGAGGTCCAGCCGAAGGCCGAGATTCAAGGTCAGCCGATCGCTGACCGTCACGGTGTCGTCGATGAAAAAGCCCCGGTCGTTGTTGATGCCGCCGTAACGGTAGGGCTCCTGAATGACTTGGTAGAGGTAACCGCCCGACTGATACTGGTAGGCGCTGTTGGGACCGGCAGCAACCGCGGTCTCCGCAACCCCCCTGGCAATCTGGACGCCAAAGCGGAACTCGTGCTGCGCGCCCAGGAAGTCGTCGGCGTAGTGCGTGATCTTCGCGTTGAACTGGTTGCTCCAGGTCCGGTAATCCCACGGATAGGAAATGCCACCCTCGTAGGTCGTCGTG
>MPMW01000204.1 GCA_002238705.1 Acidobacteria bacterium bin61
GTGCCGACTGAAGTCGGCGTTCCAAGCCGTTTTGGCGGTGAAGGCGATGTGCCTGGTGCGGTTCCGCGACGCTGCGCGCCGTTCGGTGCGTCCAGGCTGTCACCTGCTGGACAAACCACTGCGACAGAGTGGGTTACGACCCATTGCGGTCCGCCCCGGGCCGTGAGTATGAGAAATCCGGGCTACACGTAGAGGAGGAAGCCCTTGGCGGGTTGGCCGGTGGCGCGCTGCACCGCCCGGACGTAGAGGCTCACCTGGCGGAGATAGCGGGCCTGACTGGCTTGGAATTCGGCATCGCCCGGCGGTCGCGAGTCTGTCTTGAAGTCCAGGACCGTCCAGGCGCCCTCCTTTTCCACCTGATAGACGAGATCGGCCACTCCCTCCACCAGTATCGGGCCCGGAGCCGCGGGGAGCGCGGCGTCCGCCGCCGCCTCGAAAGCTACCGCCTCCAACGCCGAGGCGGTTTCCGGTGCGTCGCCCGGGGCCCCGTTTCCGCCGGCGGTGTTCGCCGCCGCTTCAATGTGGAGAAGTGGCAGTTCCCGGTAGCACACCCCGTGTTCTTCGGCCTGCCGGGCCCCCGCGAGCAACGGGTGGCCGAACGCGGCGGCAACCGCGCGAGCGGCAGCCGGGGCAAGTTCGTCCGGTAGTTCGGTTTCCCGGGCGGCCCGCGCCGCCTCGGCTCCGATCGCGGGCTCCGGCGCGTCGAGCGGAATCCGCTCAAGGACCCGGTGGACAAGTTCCCCGAACGCCGCGCCCGCGGGACGCCCGGGTTCGGGCGGCAGGCGTTCGATGTCCACCGGCTCGGCGGCGGCCTCCGCCGCGGCCCATGCCGTCGCCGGAGCTGCTCTGCGGGTTGGAACGCATCCTGCTCCAAGGGCCTGCTCCCGGCGGGCGAGGAAGGCCGCTTCGGCCGCCTTCCCCCGCTCGTGCGCACCATCGTCGCCGTCCGTCCGAAGCAGATCCCATAGCGGGCCGCCCTTTGGCCGCTTCCCCGGCACACCCGGCGGACCCGCTTCGCTCGCCCGCGCTGTGATTCCACTGCGTCCGAGCTGTGGCTTCAGGCCCGCGGCTACCGGGGCGAGCAGGCTTTCCGCCGGGAAATCCCCCTCGGCCACCGGCGCCGCCAGCAAGTCCCGCGCGCGGGTCATCGCGACATACAGGAGCCGGTCCAGTTCCGCGAGGTCCTCAGCCGCCTCGGCCGGCGTTCCCTCGATGAGGTCCCAGGGGACGATTCCGGCTCCGAGATCACAGGCGTAGAGCCCTTTCTCCGCGTTCACGACGCGACTCGCCCGGCCCTTCCGCTGGGCGGCGCCGTCGCAGAGCACCACGACCGGAAACTCGAGTCCCTTGGCGGCATGCGTGGTCATGATCCGCACTCCGCTGACGTCGTCGTCGATGGCGTGCGCCGACCCCGCGTCCGGATTCTCCGCTTCCGTGGCGAGTTGTTCCACGAAGGCCCGAAACGAGAGTCCCCCGCGCGCGTCGAAGGCGCGCGGGGGGGGTGGCCGCGCCCCCCCCCGTGTTCTGTGTCCCCCTTCTGGGGGGTGTGTTGTCCCAAAAGGCCCCAAAACGAGAGTCCCCCGCGCGACTCGAAGGCGCGCGCCGCCTCCGCCAGCCGCCGCAGATTCGAGAGCACCTGATCCGATGAGTTCCAGAATGCGAGGCCCGTCTCCGCGCGGTGCTTTCCGAGAAGCTGCTGGAGCGTCACTGCGATCGGCTGGTGGGTGCGGCGCCGGTGGAGATCGTAGAGGAAGGTGAGCGCGTCCCGGACGGTCCGGTCAAT
>MPMW01000016.1 GCA_002238705.1 Acidobacteria bacterium bin61
CGTCCGGGTCGGTGAGCACCGAAATGGCCGAGGCGCCCGCTTCCCGATAGGCGGCTGCGCGGCTGGCGGGATCGTCGTCGCGGATCGCTCCCACGCTCCGACTCTTCCGCTTGAACTCCGCGATCACCGACAGCGCGTCGCGGCCGCCGATCGCGCTTCGGAAGGACGACGGATCTCGCTCGGGGCTCCCGGGCGGCGGACCCGCCGCAAGGCGTTCCGCCCTCGCCTCGGCCGACCGGACGAGCCGCTCGAGTACCCGTTGAGTCACGCCACACTCATTCCGGTCATGCGCATGCTGGTCTCCACGTAGCGCTCCAGCGTGCGAAGGGCGCGTCCCGACGCCAGCACCTCCAGTGCAGTCTGCACTCCGGACTGCAAGTCCGGCGCGAGGCCGGCGACGGTGATCGCGGCGCCCGCGTTCGCGGCGACCACGTCCCGCTTCGGCCCCTCGTCCTTTCCGGAGAGCACGGCGCGCAGGATTTCCGCGTTCTGCGACGTACCACCGCCGCGCAGGTCCTCGATCGAGGCCTCGCGGAGCCCAAGCTCGGAGATCCGGATCTCGACCGGAGTCACCTTCCCGTCCTTCAGGGAGTGCCCCTTCGTCGGAGCGTGGAGGCCGATCTCATCCAGCCCCTCGCAGTGCACGACCAGCGCGGAGGCGGATCCGAGCTCGCCGAGGGCTCCCGCCACGGTCTCCGTCAGGGACGGATCGTAGACGCCGATCAACTGGCGCTCCGCGAGCGCCGGATTGGCGAGGGGTCCGAGGACATTGAACAGCGTGCGAATCCCGAGCGCGCGGCGCGCGGGTCCGACATGGGCCATGGCCGGATGGAAGGCGGGGGCGAACAGGAAGACGAAACCCGTGGAATCCAGAATCCGCGACGCCTGACCTGGTTCGAGGTGGAGCGGCGCTCCGCAGGCCTCCAGCACGTCCGCGCTGCCGGTGATGGACGACACGCTGCGGTTGCCGTGCTTGGCGACGGCGCCGCCGGCGGCCGCCACCACGAGCGCCGAGGCCGTCGAGATGTTGAACGTGCCGCTCTTGTCGCCGCCGGTTCCGCAGGTGTCCACGAGCGGCCGGACCTGTGACATGACGGCCTTCCGGTGGCTCCTGAGCGCGCGGGCGCAGGCGGCCAGCGTGGATGCGTCGGGCTCGTTGATCCTGAGAGCGACGAGCAGTCCCGCCGTCTGGGCGACATCGCTCTCACCGGCGAGGATCCGATGGAGAGCCGTCTCCAGAGCGCCGGAATCGGCGGCCTCGCCGGAGAGCAGGGTTTCGAGGAGTGGGGCGATCACGGGAGTGGCTCCTTGGTGGGTGAGTGACGGTCAGCGCGTCCCGAACCGGGAACCTCGAAGCCTTGGCGGGCGCTCTGAAGCGCCCTCTCGCGCCGTCGTCCGGAGGCGTCCCGGGTCGGGCCGCCTCCCGCCGCAATCAGTGGATCGAACGGACGCGAGACCAGCCCGGCCTAGTGCAAAATCGCCATCGCCACAGCCGTTGCCGAGCGTGGCGCGACCGGGCCTTCTCGCTGAACGTCATGGGGAGCGGCATTGTAACGAAGCAATCCGGGGAACTGCATCCGGCGTCCCGCGGTTTTCGATTCCGCCGGCGCTCTCGCAACCCGTCCGCTGCCGAGCCCGGCTTCCCCTCCCGCCCGAAGCAGGGCGCATAGAATCGGATCATGGTTGGTACAGCGGGGACTTTGGACAAGAGAAACAGGATCGCACTGGCGCTTCTCGTGTCATGTGCGGCAGCGGGGTGCGAGGCTCCGGGGCAAGAACCCCCGCCCGGCCCCGAGGTCGTGGAACTCGACATTGCGGGGATCCATCAGGGCCTCCAAAACGGCGACTTCACCTGCGCCGAGCTGGTTACGGCGTACCTAACGCGCATCGAAGCGTACGACCGCCAGGGGCCGGCCCTGCACGCCATCGTGACGATCAACCCCCAGGCGATGGATCGCGCCCTGGAAGCCGACGAACGTCTCGCCGGTTCAGGGCTCGACCCGGATCGGCCACTCGAGTGCGTCCCGATGATCGTGAAGGACAACTACGACACCGCGGACCTCCCCACGACTGCCGGATCGGCGTCGCTGAAGGGTTCGATTCCGCCGGACGACGCCTTCCAGGTCCAGAGGATCCGGGAAGCGGGAGCCATCGTTCTCGCCAAGTCCCACATGGCCGAATTCGCCTTCAGCGCGTACGAGAGCCTTGGCTCGATCATTCCCGGCCACGTCCGGAATCCTTACGACCCCTATCGCGTACCCGCGGGATCCTCCGGCGGGACCGGGGCTGCCGTGGCGGCCAGCTTCGGGGCCGCCGGACTCGGAACGGACACTGGAAACTCCATCCGGGGACCTTCCTCTCACAATGCCCTCTTCGGCATCCGGTCCACGATGGGCCTCACCAGCCGGGACGGGATCGTGCCGTTGAACCTGTTCCGGGACATCGGCGGCCCCATGGCGCGCACCGTCGAAGACGCAGTACGGGTCTTCGACGTGCTGGCCGGTCCGGACCCGGCTGACGAGGCGACCGAAGGATTCGAGCGCGAGGCCGACTATCTCCGGTACCTCGACGCCGGGCCCCTGACGGATTTCCGCATTGGCGTGGTTCGCCAGCTCAGCGATACCGAAACCGCGGATGCCGAAATCTCGGCGCTGTTCGAGGCGGCCCTCGCCGACCTCGGCGAGTTGGGGGCAGTGATCGTGGACCCGGTGCGCATCGAGGCTCTCGAGGCCGAGAGGTCTCTTTGGTGCAATCCATTCCGCGCGCAGCTCGAGGCCTATCTGGAAAGCCTCGGACCGGACGCTCCGGTAACGACCCTCCACGACCTGATCGAGGGCGGCGACTTCCATCCGTCGATCCGGCCCCGCCTCGAGACCGCACTCGAAGTGGAGGCCGAGCCGGAGGAAGTCTGTACGGAAGCCAACGAGCGGGCCGGGGAACTGCGGGCGGAGGTCCGGGGCCGGTTCGAGGACCAGGACCTCGACGCGCTCGCCTATCCCACCTGGAGCAACCCGCCGCGCCTGCTGGGCGACCTGACCACGCCGGACGGGAACAACTCGTACCAGCTCTCTCCGCCCACCGGCTTTCCGGCGGTCACGGTTCCCATGGGCTTCACTCCGGCGGGACTTCCCGGGGGGCTTCAGCTCCTGGGGAACGCACTCGGGGAAGGCGCGTTGTTCCGGATCTCCTACGCCTACGAGCAGGCGACCGCACACCGCAAGGCTCCGCCGACCACGCCCCCTCTGCCGCGTTAGAGCGCCTCGTAGGGGCGCGGTAACAGCCTGTGGTGAAACCCGCGTGAGCGCCGAGGCCACCACCGGGAGAACTGGGGGCGAGGCCCAGTTCTCCCGGTGGGGCCAGTTGCTATGGAAGAACGAACTCTGTCTTACATGTGGCGGGGTGAGCGGACGGACCGATCATGGACATTTCTCCCGGTGGGGGCCCGGCTGACAAGGCGCGTGAGGGAGGAATACCGGATGTATTTCGACCGAAACGCAACGCAGAGCGCCTCGGCGCGGTTCAGCCGGGATGGATCGCCCGTCGAACGCCGCGCGGGTTTGCCACAGGCTGCCGGGGCGCGCAAAACCGGCCCGCGCCCCTTTCGTTACACTGCCGGCCCCGAAGGTCTGGAACCCATGCCCATCTACGAATATCGCTGTGACGAGTGCGAGCAGGTATTCGAGGCAATCCAGCGCATCAGCGACGAACCGCTCGATGCGTGCCGGCACTGCGGCGCCGCCGCCCGCCGGATCGTCTCCAGCCCGGCCATCCAGTTCCTGGGAAGCGGTTGGTACGTGACCGACTACGCCCGAAAGAGCGGGGAAAAGGGAGCAAACGGCAACGGTGCTTCCGGAAAGGCCGGATTATCGGAAAAACCGGGCTCGGGCAACAAGGCCGACAAGGGGGATGGGGTCAAGAGCACCGGCCGGGCGAGCGGGGCCAAGACTTCCTCTTCCGGTTCCGGAAGCGAGTCGCGCGCCAGCTCGCCCAGTGCCCGGTAGCGAACCCCGCCGGCGAAGCGCCGCCCGGTGGGGAATTGGCGCCTTGTTGTTGGCCGCCGCCAACGCCCCCGCCCTACCGCTCCAGGACGGCGCCGAAGCCGCGCGCGAGTGCGAGGCGGCCACCCAGGCGTCCGACTGGGACACCGCGGTCACTCGGTGTGCGGCCGCGATCGAGGCGCTTCCCGACACCTACGGCATCTATTACTTCCTCGGCCTTGCCCATCAGCAGCGACAGGAATGGACCGAGGCCGCCGCGGCATTTGAATCGTTCGTATCCGCCTCCGAAGCGGAGCCGGAAGGGCAGGCGCAGCTGGCCGAGCAGATCCGGATTGCCGTCCGCGGTGCGGCGCTCGCGCGGATTCGCGCCGGAGACCGTGCCGGGGGCCTCCCGCTCCTGCGCCACGCCGCAGAGGCGGATCCCGCGGATGCCGAGGTCGCGTTTTTCCTGGGGGTAGCCCTTCTGGAAGAGGGCGACCGGCAGGGCGCCGAGGCGGCTTTTCTGGTGGTGTCCGCCGAAGCGCCCCAGATCAGCGAGGCGCACTTCTTTCTGGGACAGCTCCACTACGAAGCCGGAGACTACGAAGCGGCGCGAACCCACCTGGACGCGGCTCCTGGCGGTTCGCTTCGCGCGGACGCCCATTGGATGGCCGGATCCATGGCGCTCCGGAACACCGAGTCCGGAACGGCCGACCCGGAGGGCGCCGAGAATGACGCGCTCCGGCACTTCGGCGCCTTCCTCGAGGTCGAACCGGAAACCGCCCGTGCGGCGGTTGCCCACTACTTTGTCGGGACGATCGCCGCCGATCGTGAAGAGTGCGATGCAGCCCGCCGCCACTATCGGGACTTCCTGAGAATCGCCCCGGAGCACGAGCGCGCCTCCGATGTGCAGCGCTACCTGGAGGAGGGTTTCGGCTCCTGCGAGGCGCCTCCGGGAGAGAAAACTCTGGCGGAGTCCGAAGAACAAGCGGGCAGTTCCCCGACGCTGTGCCAGCAGCCTGTGGCGAAACTCACGCGGCCCAGTTCTCCCGGTGGGGGCTCGGCGGGCGATGCATCCCGGCTTGAACAGCCTGTGGCAAAACCCCCGCGGCGTTCGACGGGCGATCCATCCCGCCTGAACCGCGCCGCCTTGCGGCGCTCATCGTTGCGTTTCGGTCGAAATACACTCGGTATTCCTCCCTCACGCGCCTTGTCAGCCGGGCGCCTCACCCGTCTCGGCGCTCACGCGAGTTCCACCCCAGGCTGCTAGTTTCGTAAACTTCCCGCCGGCCGTGGCCGCCCCCGGGCGGCGTTCGCTCCGGAGCGTGCGGCCTGTTCGTCAAGGAGACATTTGTCATGCCCATCCGATTCCTCGCCCTGTCCGTAGTCGCCGCGTTCGGCGTTCTCCTGGGAACCGCCCAGGAGGCGAAGGCCCAGGATGTGGACCCCCAGAAGGCCGCCGCCTGCTTGCAGGCGGTGGACAGCGCCAACTACGAACAGGTCCTCGCCGCCTGCCCCGAGGTACTCGAGGTATTGCCCGAAGACCACCCGTACTACGCGCACTGGGCGCAGACCGTGAACTACGCGTACAGCCTGCAATGCCAACCGGCATTCGAAGCGCAGCAGTGGGACAGCGTGATCGCGTACTGCCAGATGGCAATTGACGCGAACCCCGGGGCATTCATCATGAACTACTTCCTCGGCATCGCCCACCAGACGAAACAGGACTGGGCGAACACCGCGGTCAGCTTCTCGGCATTCCTCAACGGTGTCCAGGGAAACTCCGAAGCGGCGTCGCAGCTCTCGGACCAGATAGCCACCGCGCAGCGCTCCGGCGGCATCGCCTACGCCCGAGCCGGCGCGCTGCAGGACGCCATTCCCCTCCTGCAGGCGGCCTCAAGAGCGAACGGGACCGACGTGGAGGTGCACTTCCGCCTTGGGCGCGCGCTCTTGGCCACCGGTGAAGAGCAGGGCGCCGAGCGCGCACTGACGGTCGTACTCGACAACAATCCGCCAGGCGCGATCAGGGCTCCGGTTCTCTTCCTCGCGGGGCAACTCAACTACAACGCGGGCGACTACGCCAGGGCCGACACGCGGCTGACCGCTTTTCTGGCGACATCCCCGCAACAGGGCGCTCCGGATGCCCACTACATGCTGGCGCAGGCGCTCCAGGGCACGGACGAGGATCGGGCCGTTACCCACTACCAGGGTTTCCTGTCCGGATCGGCTGCCGGAGACGCGCGCGCCGCCGACGCCAATTTCGCCCTGGGAACCATCTTCTACAACCGTGACGATTGCGGGAACGCCGAGCAGTACTACCAGGCGTTCATGGAGCTGGCTCCCGATCATGCGAACGCCGCCCAGGTGACAGAGATTCTGGCGTCGATCGCGGAAGGCGGCTGCGAGGGCGGCTGAGCCCGGCGGTCCTGCGGATTCCGCCGAAGGGCGCTCCTCACGAGCGGCGAATCGGCAGTGTCCAATCGCTATTCCATCTTTGTGTTTCCCTTTGCACCCGCATCTGTTGGCTGTGCTAGGCTGCCTCGTTCCAATAGTGGGGACGGGGTACATGGGGGTGTAGCTGGCTGTCGCCGGCCTCAGCGCCCTACCCGCCCTCGAGGAGGTTCTGTCATGTCACTCCGGAGCAACATCGGACTCCCGCTTCTGCTCGTTGCAACGCTCGCTCTTCCGGCTCTCGCATTTTCCGCCCCCTCCGCGTCTCCGTTCCTTCAGGAGGACCCGGACGAGGTTTGCGAGGCGGCCATCGAGAGCCAGGTCTGGGCAGACGTGATCGCGAAATGCGAGCCGCTGCTCTCGACTCATGACGAGAGCCACCCCTCGTGGGAGTTCTACCAGCAGAACGTGGAGTACGCCCACACGACCATCAACTACCAGAACCAGCAGCAGTGCCTGGAGTCGGCGCAGTCCGGCGCCTGGGACACCACCCTCACCGCCTGTCCGGCAGTCATCGCCGCCAATCCCGACTTTCTCCAAGGCCATCTCTTCCTCGGCTTCGCCAACCAGGCGAAAGGAAACACCGCCGAGGCGATCAGTTCCTTCGAGGAATTCCTCGACGCCGCGCGCGCGAATCCGGAGATGGCCGCCCAGCTCGGCGAGCAGATCAGCATGGCGCGGCGTACGGTCGCGATCACCCGCCTCGAGATGGGTGACCGGGCGGCGGCGATTCCCCTGCTTCGTGAGGTAGCCGAAGCTGACCCGTCCGACGCAGAAGCCCACTTCCGGCTCGGGTTTGCACTGCTCCAGGAGGACGACGACACAGGTGCCGAGGAATCGTTCGCGGCCGTGATTGCCCTGAACCCGGATATCCCGCAGTTGCCCCAGGTCCTCTTCCTCGCTGGCCAGCTCGCCTACAACGCCCAGGAGTTCGCTGCGGCCGCCGAGCGTTTGAATGCGTACATCGAGCGGGAGCCGGAGGGGCAGTACGCCACTGACACCCACTGGATGCTCGGGTTCATCGCGGGACGGAACACCGACGAGAGCGGCATGATGCGCCACTACGGCGCGGCGCTCGCCGCGGATCCCAACAACCCGAACGCCCGGGACGCGAACTACTCGCTGGGCGTGATCGCCTTCAACAGCGGCCAGTGCAACACCGCGGCGCGGTATTTCAACGCCTTCATGCGACTGGCGCGGGGTGACTCGCGGGCGGCGGACGTCGAGGACATGATTCTCGACATCGAGGACGGGGTCTGCGAAGGCGGCTTCTAGCCGTTCTTCCAACTTCCCGCTGAGGCGGCCGGCGCCCAGCGCGCTTCGTCCGCGAGCGCGGAGCGCTTTCCGGGTTACGCCGGACGCCGCCTCGGCTGCTCCCTCTCTACCCGAAGGTAGCGGGGCAGCAGCGGCGGATCCATGAAGGCGATCCGCTGCCGTTCCACGAACCACAACCGGGCGAGCAGGACGTTCAGGTAGCGAAGTTCGTCCAGCGAGTAGCGGACGTCCCCGCGTTCGTACCGCCGCAGCCAATGGCCGGGCAGATCCCTCGCGATCTCGAACCAGTGGGAGTCGACGCTGGCCGTCGCCCGGCGCGCTGCTTCAACTGTATGCGCCACCAGGTGAAGCACCGAATCCGGCTCCAGGAGGCGGCTGCTCGCCGCTACCGAGCGGATCCCGCGCAGGAGGTAGATCAGGCACCAGCGAACCTCCGGGGTGAGCGACTGCGGATCCGCGAGCATTCGCGGCGCGAGAAACGCGGCCGCTCCCTGCTGATCGTCGAAGAGCAGCCGGTAGAGCTCGGCGCGGAGGATGTCCCTTGGCATAACCGGCTCAGCGCTGCCGCTCCCGGCTGACGCCAGCGGAGGGAGCAGAGGCGCCGGTAGTCTCGACCGGCGTCCCGGCATCCTCCAGGAAACCGTGCCGCCCTTCCGGGCCGATTCGGCGGGTGTTGTACTCGGCGCGCCAACGCGCCAACTCTTCGGAATCCGGGTAGGCGCCCTCGGGATACGGATAGCTCGGCATCCCGTGGAAGGGCAGCGGATCGATCGTGTGGGGCCGGGCGGAGTTCAGGTCCATGTCCTTCCCGAAACCGTCGGCGAAGGCAAAGAAGGAACGGCGGGTTCCGGGAGCCGGCGCCGGGATTTGGCGCGCGTCGAAGCGGAGTGACAGCTCATCGCCGTGCCGGGCGATGACGTAGCGGTCGTCGATCTCATCCAGAAGCGGCAGCACGTCCCCGTAGCGGGTGTAGTCCCCCTCGTGCGCGCCCCAGATGTCCCGGGGCGCACGCGTTTCGTAGCGGTATTCCGTCGGCGGGATGCCGCGCGGACGATGCGGTTCGGGATACCCCGCAAATCCCATTTCTGCGGTCTCAGCGTCCAGCCGCCACTCCTGGACCGGGGCATCGGCGACCTCGGCGATTTCGATCCGGTCCCAGTAGATCCGCATGTTCGTCCGGATCCGCAGGGGACGCCCGCTCTCGACCTCGATATCCCGAAGCGGCACCACCATCGTCTTGGGCAGGCCCGCCGGAAACCCCATCCGGGCAGCCGCGATCCGGAACCCGTCGCCGTCCGCGATCTCCAGAAGCGGCGGCTGGACCTGGACACCCGCCTGGGAAGCGGCGAGGTTGGAACTCGAGTCCGCATAGTCCACCCACCCATAGAGCAGCAGGACCTGCGGTACCCCGGCCCGTATCCCGTCAAAAGTGAGGGTCAGGTCGTGGGGCTCCGCGTATCCCTTGAAGGGAAGGAGGGCGAAGTCGTCCACATAGTCCCGGTCCACTCGCGCGAGCTCCGCGGTCACGTCCTGAGCGCCCGCCGCGGTCGTGGAGGTCGCGTGGGACGGAGCCCGCCGGTTCCGGACCGCGATCAGTCCCGGGTCGGGATACGGCGGGCCAGGCATCAGGCGTTCCCGCGGAAAGACGTCCACATCCTCCGGGTGGTCCATCACCCACAGCGCCGCCCGGTCGTAGAAGATGACCTCTTCGAGCTGGTTCACCCACCGCATCTCGTAAGCCCCGTTCCTCGGAACCAGGGGAAACGCTTCCATCTTCACGACTTCGGCGGTATCCGGAAAGTTGTACGTATCGGGGGCCAGGAGGTTGCCGAGCGCGCTGCCGCCCAGGAAATCGGTCACAAAGCGGATCCGCTGCCCGTCCCACGCGTAGAGGACGGGGCAGGACGTGCCCTTCCGGTTCAGTTCCTCGACGGACGCCACGGCCTGCGCCGGCACGTCCAACTCGACCTGCTTCACCCCTCCCGGCCAGAGGAATCGAACGTAGTCGGCCGCCAGCGCTCCGCCCAGCCCGAAGTGCACGGGTAGATCGCTCTGCGAGAGATACCCCGAAGTGGTCCGCACCTGACGGCGCTGGCTGACCCCGGAAACCCGGACCTCGATCTTGGCGCCAACCCCGTCCAGATTGCTGCGGAGGCCGCGGGGGCGGACCGCCATCCAGTTCCCGGCGCCCGTCTGGTCGTTCCGGAAGGCAAAGACGCGGCCGCGCGTGGTGCCGACCACGGCGTCGAGGTCGCCGTCCCCGTCCAGATCTCCGGTCGCGAGCGCCCGCGGCTCTTCGCCGGGGTCGAGCCCCGCGCCGACCGTTCCGCCGCGCGAAAACCCGGCGGGGGAGTTCTCATAGACGGAGAGAGGCCCGCCCGCCTCGGAGGTGACCATCAGGAGATCCAGGTCCATGTCGTGGTCGGCGTCGAGGAAGGAGACCCCGTAGCGAGCCCCGGGAACGCCGGCGCGCAGCAGGAACGGGGACCCGATGTCCGGAGAAAACCCGTCGGGTCCGGATCCCCGAAGCAACATGTTCAGCGCGCCGCCCTGGGCGGAGAGCAGCAGGTCAAAGAAGCCGTCCCGGTCGTAGTCGGCAGCCGCGGCGCCCCGCATCCGCGTCGCCGTCTCGACGCCCCACGCCGCCGAGCTCTCGGTGAACGTTCCGATGCGATCGTTCGAAAAGACCTGGACCGGACTGCCGTCATTCACCACCAGGAAGTCCACGTCCCGGTCGTCATCCCAGTCGGAGAACAGCGAAAAGAGGCTGCGCCGCGCCGCGCCGTCGGTCCGGGTCTCGACGGCCACATCCGTGAAACTCCCGTCCCCGTTGTTCCGATAGAGGCGGTTCGGGGCCCCCGGAAGATCGTCGGGAACCCGGAACACCTCGGGGAGGGAATCGAACGCCGCGAGGGAGACCGGAGCGTAGTTGGAGACCTGGATGTCGAGGTCTCCGTCGTGATCGAAATCGGCGAAGGTGGCGCCCACCGAGATGTCGTCATCCTCGGCTCCAGAGGCTTCCGACAAGCCGAAGAGCGGCCCGCCTTCCCCTGACCGGTTGAGGAACAGCGCGTTGGGCCCCACGCCGGCGACGTAGACGTCCGGATCTCCATCGAGGTCCACATCACCCACTGTCACGCTGACCGCGCCACCCGCTTCGAGTCCCGAGTCCTCCCACGGCTCGAAGCCGTCTCCCGTGTTCCGAAAGACGGCCACGGTCCCGTTCCGCACGAAGAGGATTTCCGGCCGGCCGTCCGCATCCAGATCGCGGACCGCCACGCCCGAGCCGAGGTGGGGCAGCAGGTTCGCCGCCACCCATTCGGCCGAGTAGTCCTCCGTTCTGAGGGTCGCGGGAGGATCGGGCGCTGCTTCCGCCGGGGGCAGCACCAGGTTCCAGTCCGCCGTGGTCTCCGAGAAGCGGACCTGCCCCGTCACTGGAGGTTCGTCCTGGCTTCCGTGCAAGGGCGCCGGACGCTCTTCGACCGCCTCCGCGTAGGGCCCGAGCTCGGTGTACTGGAGCCCCGCCGAAACCCCGCCTCCGGAGAAGCTGTTCTTCAGTTCCTGAAACCGCATCAACTGGGCACGGCCCTCTTCCCGGCGACCGGCACGCACGAGCACGTTGCCCAGGCTGAAGTGCGCGGATTCGTGCTCCGGCTGGAGCTGGATGGCGGTGCGCAGCGCCGTCTCAGCCTCCTCGAGACGGCCGGCCGCCGCGTAGGCGGCACCCAGGTAGTACTGCGTCATCGCATCGTCAGGGTCGGCTTCGGCGACTCGCCGGAACGCGGTAAGCGCGGCTTCGGTGTTTCCTTCGAGTTTCTCGACAAGACCCAGGTTGTAGAGCGCGTGCAGCCCGTCGGGATCGAGATCGAGGGCTCGGGCGAAGGAAGCTCGAGCGGCCGCGAAGTCGCGCTCGTTGAACCAGGCGATTCCAAGATTCACATGGGCGGCGGCCGACTCGGGTCGAAGCTCCACGACCCGCGAGAACTCGGCGGCCGCATCCGAGAACCGAAACTGCTCGAGCAGTGCCACCCCGCGGCTCATTCCGGCATCCGCTGCCTGTTCCGGCGTCTGGGCTCCGACCGAAGACAGGAGGACGGCGGCCGCGAGCGGCAGGAGCCGCCGGAGGCGCGGCGGGACGGACCGAATCATGGACTCCCCATTATGACCAAAGCACGCGATTTCAGATCGGTGGGGCCTCCTCCACGCGGGACCCGGGCGAGCGGGAGCGGGCCGTCCCCCGCGATACGGTTCCGCGCGGGAAACCATGATCCAGCTCGTCGAAGCCTCGAAGGCCTTCGGAGAACAGGTGTTGCTCCGCGAGGTGTCCTGGCGGGTCGGCGAGGGGGACCGCGTCGGCCTGGTCGGGCCCAACGGGTCCGGCAAGACCACTCTCTTGAGGATTCTCGCGGGCCAGGTTCCTCCCGACTCCGGCAAGGTCGTCCTGGCCAAGCGGAAACGCGTCGGCTACCTGCCCCAGGAGGGGCTGAGACTCGAGAATCGGACCGTCTTTGACGAGGTGCGCACGGCCTTCGCCCGCCTGCTCCGCCTGCGCCGTGAACAGGAAACCGTGGCGGAACAGCTCGCGGAGACGCCCGAGCAACCGGAACTCGTCACCCGCTACGGAGAACTGGAAGAGGAGTGGCAGCGCCGGGGCGGGTACGAAATGGACATCCGCATCAGCGAGGTCCTGTCCGGTTTGGGATTCGCGGCCGAGGATCACGATCGTCCCGTAGCAACCTTCAGCCAGGGCTGGCAGATGCGTATCGCGCTCGCCAAGCTGCTCGTCGAGGCCAACGACCTCATCCTGCTGGACGAACCGACGAACTACCTGGACATCGAAGCCCGAAGCTGGCTGCTCGGGTTCCTCGCCCGGCACCGGGGAGGCCTGGTGGTGGTGGCGCATGACCGGTATTTCCTCGACTCCGTGGTGACCCGGATTACCGAGATTGGGATGGGACGCCTGGGGAACTACCCGGGCACCTACAGCCGATACGAAGTACAGCGGGCCGCCGAGATCGCCGACCTGCGGAAGCGGGCCGCCGAGCAGGCCGCCGAGATCGAGCGAACCGAGCGATTCATCAACCGGTTCCGCTACCAGGCCAGCCGGGCGCGGCAGGTTCAGAGCCGGGTTCGAATGCTGGAAAAGATCGAGCGGATCGACGCGCCGCCCGAGCCCCGGCGGGTGGCGCTGCGGCTGCCGCATCCACCGCGCTCCGGACGGGTTCTGGTCACGCTCACCGGCGTCTCCAAAGCCTTCGGCGACAACGAGGTCTTCCGCGATGTGGACCTGGTCGTGGAGCGCGGCCAGCGCCTCGCGCTCGTCGGGGCGAACGGCGCCGGGAAGTCCACCCTCATCCGGCTGATGGCCGGCGAGGAATCCCTGGATTCCGGCAGCCGGGAGCTCGGTCACAACGTCCGGATCGCCTACTACGGGCCGGACCGGCACGATCTCGATCCCACGCGGACGGTGCGCGAAACCATGGCCGATGCGGCGCCGCTCGCCATGCTCGCGGAAGTCCGCAACATTCTGGGTGCGTTCCTGTTTTCGGGAGAAACCGTGGAGAAGAAGACGGCGGTGCTGTCCGGCGGCGAACGCAGCCGGCTGGCGTTGGCTCGTCTGTTCCTCCGGCCCGCGAACCTCCTCCTTCTCGACGAGCCCACCAACCATCTCGATCTGGATGCGAAGGCGGCACTCCTGAACGCTCTTTCGAACTATCAGGGCACGATCGTCTTCGTGGCCCACGACCGGTACTTCATGGACGCCCTGGCCACGCGCGTCGCCGCCATCGGCGGTGGCGGAGCGGCTCCTTACTGGGGCAACTATTCGGACTACCTGGCGAGAATCCGCCCCCCGGAACCCGCGGCGGGACGCCCTCCAGCGCCCGAACCCGGTACCGCGCACGCGGCGAAACGACCGAAGCGAAGCGCGAAGCGGCGGGACAAAGCCGACGGGCGCCGGCCGCCGGGGAAGAATCGTTTGCGCCAGTTGCGGCGCGAATGGCGCGAGGTATTCGAGGCGATCGCGGACACCGAGGCCGCCGTCGAGAGCCTGGAAGCGCGGATGGCGGCTCCCGGCTTTTTCGGGGATCGCGAGGGATCCCGCGAGGTCACGGCCACCTACGAGGATCTGAAGGGCCGGCTGCCGGCCCTCTACGAGAAACTCGAACGCCTCGACGCGGCGGTCCAGGAAAGCCCCGGCCGCCCATAGGAGCCGGCGCCGCGGGATGCGGCGCAGACTCCCCGGGAACGCGGGCCTCCAGGCACGGCGCGTCGTTGCTCGCTCTCACGGTCCCGCCGGTCCGGCCTGGACGAGCCGCGGACCGGGTTACCGCCCGGGGTCCTTTTCCTCCAGTTCCACGCCCAGGCCGTTCGCCATGCGGTTCACGAAGCAAAAGTAGGAGGCCACTGCACAGGCGTCGTGGATGTCGCGATCCATCAGTCCGGCGCGTCGCAGCGGCTCGAGATCCTGCTCGACGACGCTCCCCGGGGTCCGGGCCAGCTTGACGGCGTAGTCGACAAGCGCCCGGCGGCGGGGTGAGAGCGAACACCCGTCCGGATCGCGGCGTAGCGTGTCCACCATTCCCGGATCCCGGGTGAGCCGGAGAAGACCTCTCCGGTGATGCTCGATTCAATAGTGGCAGTCGTTGACCACGGAGACGGCGACGGCGATCAGCTCCCGCTCGGCAAGGCTGAGGCCCGATTCCCCACGCATCAGATGCTCATAGAGCGACAGATGGTGCTCCAGCGCCTCCGGGTTCAGGCTGGAAACCCGCAGGATGTTGTCCACCAGCCCGTCGGGGCGCCGGTGCCGGCGGTACGTGGCGCCAAGCCGGCCCGACTGCCCCTCGGGGCTGTCGGGCGAAACCATGTGAATCCAGGACATCGGGGAGCGCGAAGGGACGGTTTACGTAGGATAACGAGCCGATGTTGCAGATCGCGTGCGACGGCTCCTGCCTCGGCAACCCCGGGCCGGGAGGATGGGCGGCGGTGATCTGGACGGAAACCGGAGAGGAACGGGTCCTCTCGGGGGGTGAACCCAACACCACGAACAACCGGATGGAGCTCACCGCTGTAATCCACGCCGTGGAAGCGGTCCCCGACGGGACGCCGGCTACCGTGCTCTGTGACAGTCAGTACGTGGTCAAGGGGATTACCGAATGGCTCCCTTCCTGGGTCCGGCGTGGCTGGCGGACCGCGGGCCGGCGACCGGTGAAGAACGCCGATCTGTGGCGGCGTCTGGCCGGCGCACGCGCCAGGCGGCCCGGGGTTCGATTCGAATGGGTCCGGGGCCACTCCGGCCATGCGGGGAACGAGCGAGCCCACGACGTCGCCTCGGAAGAGGCGATACGGCAAGGGCGCCAGACACGTCGTCGTGACCGGCCTGGACGGCTCTTCGGGCCTTAACGGATAGACTCGGGGCGTTCGTGCGCGAATACCGGTTCCTTCAGGCGGACGTCTTCACGGGCCGTGCATTCGCGGGGAACCCGCTGGCCATCGTGACCGGGGCCGAAGGGCTGTCCGGAGAGGAGATGCAGCGGATCGCGGCGGAAATGAACCTGTCGGAAACAGCGTTCGTCCTTCCGCCGACCGCTGTCCAGGCGATTTGCCGTCTTCGGATCTTCACTCCCAACACCGAGTTGCCGCTTGCGGGACATCCGGTCGTAGGCACCTTCTTCGTGCTTGCCCGGCGCGGGGAACTGGGCCTGGGCGAGACACTGAGGGATCTGGGCACCGGCGTCCACCGAATCCATCAGGAATGCGGCGCCGGAGTGCTTCCCGTGGATATCCGGGTTTCGGGAGGTGAGGTGGACCAGGTCGTGATGACCCAGGCGCCCCCCCGCTTCTTCGCCGAATTCGCCGACCGGGCATCCCTCGCCGACTGTCTCGGTATCGGAGCCGATGAACTCCTTCCCGACGGCCGGCCGGCACAGGTCGTTTCGACCGCCCTCCCGCAGTTGATGGTGCCCGTGCGGTCGCTTCGCGGCATCGAGAAACTCGAAGTGGATCCGATGGCGGCACAGGCGCTGCTCAACCGCGAGGAAATCGGCTCCGACTGCATGATGGTCTTCTCCACCCAGTGTGTGGACGAAGAGAGCGCCGCCCACGCGCGGATGTTCGCGCCCGGACTCGGTGTTACCGAAGACCCGGCGACCGGCAGCGCCGCGGGCGCCCTCGGCGCCTGGCTGGTCCGGCACGGACTGGTCAAGAACGGCAAACGCGACCCCGTCCGCCTCGTGATCGAACAGGGGTACGAGATGGGTCGGCCCAGTTCGATCCACGTGGAGGTCGAGCGCGAAGGCGGCCAGCCGTCACTGGTCCGAGTCGGCGGCCAGGCGGTCGAGGTCGCCGAAGGCGTACTGCGGATACCGGATTGAGTCGCGCGCTCCCGGGCTGTCAACAGCCTGTGGCAAAACCCGCGCGGCGTTCGACGGGCGATCCATCCCGGCTGAACCGCCCCCCCACCGGGAGAACTGGCGCGATGCGGCGCTCATCGTTGCGTTTCGGCCGAAATACACCGGGTATTCCGGCCTCACGCGCCTTGTCAGCCGGGCGTCTCACCCGTCTCGGCGCTCACGTGGGTTTCACCACAGGCTGTTAAGGAATGGTGAACCGTTCCCCGGGCAGGGGGGGAGTGTGCGCGGGGACCCGGTGGGCCCTCACCCGCTGCTCGAAGGCATAACCCAGGGCGAGAAGGCGGGGCTCGCTGAAGGCCCGGCCGAGAAACGAAAGGCCTACCGGCAGTCCTCCGCCCGTGAACCCGGCGGGCACGATCAGATCGGGGAACCCGCTCATGTTGGCGAGGCGTACGGGAGAGGGTCCGTAGAGATCCGGCGGACGATCGATCAGGGCGGGCCTCGTCGGTGAGGTCGGGTAGACGATCGCGTCCAGTTCCTCCTGATCCATCAGGCCCTCGACAAGCGCGCGGACCAGCGGGAGGGCGTGTTCGCGCACCGCGACGTGAGCGTAGTCCGTGACTTCCCCGCTGGCGTTTTCGCGCAGAAACAGGCTCCACCGCCCCGGGTTGGGACGAAGCCCGTCACCGTGGGAGGGAAGCTCCATGGAGCGATCGACCAACTCATCGAGCGTCCTCGGATAGCCGTCGCCGATGCCCTCCAGGTACTCGCCGATCTGCTGGCGGAACTCCGGCCAGCGCACCGTCGTGTAGAAGTCGCTTTCGACCTCCAGGAGCCACTCCGGGAACCGGACGTCAACGACTTCGGCGCCGGCGTCCCGCATCGCATCGAGCCCCGCCTCGATCGCCCAATCCACCTCGCGGTCAACGCCCATGAAGTCCCGCGCCACGCCAAGACGCGCCCCGGACAGGGCGTCGGCGTCCAGGAATCGCGTGTAGTCCTCGTGGAACTCCCCGGCGCTCCGCGACGTCGCCGCGTCCGCTTCATCCACGCCAACCATCGTTCCCAGGGAGACGGCGACGTCGTAGACGCTTCGCGCCATGGGTCCGCCGGTGTCAAAGGAAAGCGCCAGGGGCACGATGCCGTCCCGGCTCAGGAGCCCAAGCGTCGGTTTGAGTCCCGCCAGGCCATTCGCGGTGGAAGGCCCGCGAATGGAGCCTCCGGTGTCCGAACCCAACCCGACAAAGCCGTATCCGGCGGCTACGGCCGCCCCGGTGCCACCGGAGGAGCCGGAAGGGGTGCGGGCCGGATCGTGCGGATTCCGGGTGATCCCCCCGAGCGAGCTCATGGCGCCCCCGGAAGCGAACTCGCTCAGGTTCACCTTCGCCAGCACGATCGCGCCGGCCTCCCTCAGTTTCCGCACCACGAAGGCGTCATCGGGCGGGCGCGAATCCTGCAGCAGGAAGGATCCCGCGGTCGTGGGAATGTCCGCGGTATCGAAGTTGTCCTTGAGCAGGACCGGAATTCCGTGAAGGGGAGACCGGCGGCCTGACCGCTCGCGTTCGGCGTCCAATTCGCGGGCTCGCTCCCGCGCGCCCGGATTCACGGAGATGACGGCGTTGATCCGCGGTCCCTGGTCGTCGTAGGCCTCGATTCGGGCAAGGCACAACTCGACAAGCCGCTCGGCCGTCAGCACGCCGGCATCCACCGCCTGGTTGATCTCGGCGATGGTTGCCGTCGTGAGGCTGATTTCGCGTGATTGCGCGGCGTCAACGCGGCCGGCGGACAGCAGGGCGAACGCGGCAAGCGCAACGCACTGCAACGTGAGTTGAATTGGCAGGGGAAGGCGCATCGCGCCATCGTATCCGCCGCGCGGGACCGATCGTTCCGGCGGGTAGTGCCGGTGCCTGCGGCCGCACCACCACCTGAAGCGTCCGCTGGGGCACCGAGGAACCCCCGGCCGGAGGCCGCCGCTGTCTTAACCGGCGGAGATGCGGAGACGCGGATCCTGACGGAGCCGCAGAAGCGCTTCGGCCTCGAGCTGCCGCACCCGCTCCCGGGTGAGGTGAAGCTCGCGCCCGATCTCCTCGAGGTTCGCCTCGGGTCCGCCCAGGATTCCGAAGCGCCGCTTGAGCACGTGCTGCAACCGGTCGGGGAGGTCCGAAATGGCATCCCGAACGTGCCGGCGTTGCTCGGCGTCCGTCACCCCCTCGATCGGATTCAACTGGTCCGGGTCGGGAGTCAACTGGATCCGCGGCGTCCCATCGGGAACGAGTGGCGCATCGAGCGAGTCGATCTGCGGCACCGAACGGAGCGCATCCTGCAGCCGCTCCGGCGGAACACCGATTTCGCGAGCGACATCGTCGGTGCTCGGGAGTTGACGCTTGCCGCGGCGCGCCGGATCGTTCCGGTACCGCTGCTCGAGTTCCGCCCTGACCTTGGAAGCCTTGCGATGGAGATCCAGCTTGTTGATCGGGACCTTGATGGTGCGGGACTTTTGGGAAAGAGCGCGCCAGATCGCCTGCCGGATCCACCACGTCGCGTAGGTGGAGAACTTGAGATTCCGCTCGGGCTCGAACTTGCGAACCGCCTGCATGAGCCCGATGTTGCCTTCCTGAATGAGATCGCCCAGCGGGAGCCCCTTTCCCCGGGACTGCTTGGCGATGGAGATGACGAGGCGCAGATTCCCCTCGATCATCTTCTCGCGGTTCTTGTAGAACGCGGAGAGGTCTTCATTCGACGGGTCTCCGGAAGTCTCGATGTCACGCCACGCCTTCTGCATGGCCCGGCTGTAGCGCTGCTCGTCGTTCTTGGTGAGCAGGCGGTGCCGGTGCGTGTCCCGCAGATAGAGGCCCATCGAATCCAGATCGCCTGTCTGGTGTGTGTCAGGGGCGAGGCCGAGCTCTGCTGCCTCGTTCGCCTCTTCCTCGGTGGACTCTTCCTCTTCTTCCTCGATCTCGAACGTCTCGTCGACAAACTCGATGGTTTCGTAGTCCGTACTCGTAGGGTCCATAACGCCCTCCAGATAACTCCTAATTGGCCTATTTTGTGTCTATAGCGAGATAAGCACGCACCGTGCCATCCTCACTACTCCAACCACCCCGTCTCCCGGCGGAGCTCAATCAGTAAACGCCACGCCCCAACCGAGGGTTCCCTTCCCCGCGGACTGGAACCTTCGAATCGCCCCGCCGGGGCCGAGAGACTCAGCCCAACGGAGGCGGCTCGGAGAGCGGCAATCGCACGATGCTGGCGCTGGACTTCAATTCGTCCACCCAAGCGGAAATCCGCCGATTCAGATCGCGCTGTCCAAGTATATTCCGAATCAGGCTCTCCACTTCAACCAAAGTTGCGGGCGAACCGGCGTCCAGATCCGGGAGCAACACGGTCCGGTAGTACTCCTCGACCTCGCGCTGGGCCACTTGGACCAGCGGCCGGAAGCGACGGTCCACGTAACGGTCGACGATCAGCTCCCGCTGGATCCGCTTCCGCAGATAGTCCTCGGCGATGCCAAGCCGACGCAGCGTGGCCCGATACGCCTCCGGGGTCGCGAACCGGTCCATCAAGGCCCGGAGGGTTGCCTCGCTTTCCGCTTCTGAGGGCGGCTCCTGCAAGTAGCGGCGGGCCTCGTACTCCATGAGCCTCGCATCGATGAGGCGCTCCAGGGTCTCCTCTATGGTGGGGGGCGGCGCTTCCCCCGGCATGAGGGCGATCGCTTCAAGGACTTCCGAGTAGGTGATCGGTTCGCCATTCACGACGGCAAGCACCCGGTCGATTCCCCCGGCGACCGGTCCCGGTCCGATCTGCCGGAGCGCCCCGGCACCGCCTGCCGAAACTGCCGGGACGGGGCCAAGCACGAGAGCCGTGCTCACGACGAGGCGGGCGGGCCACCGCGAACGGGGTGGGCAACACGTCATCCCGGGAACTTCCGCGGATCGGCCGTTACTGCGCACCGGAACAGTCTGGCACAGCGTGCCCCGAAGTCGTGTGCACAACGCACCGGACATGGGTCCGGGCTCCGCGGACCCGGTCCGCTACCAGGCTGCCCGGTCAGAACGCGTGGCCGATCGTGAAGTGCCACTGCCCCCGCCGGGCGTCGCCGATGTCGCCCAACCGGACTCCGTAGTCGAAACGGAGCGGCCCCAGAGGGGTGTTCCAGCGCAGCCCGGCGCCGAGGTTGTGCCCCAGGTCCGGCAGGCGGAAGGAAGTCACCTCGCTGTAGACCCCGCCGTGGTCCGAGAACAGGGCGCCACGGAGACTTCCGAAGATGGGGAACCGCACCTCGATGTTCCCCACGATGAGCATGTTGCCGCCGACCGGGTATCCGCTCGGATCCAGCGGCCCGGCCCGGTCCAGCTTGTAACCGCGAAGACTGGTGGCTCCCCCGGCGAAGAACCGTTCGGTGATCGGGACCAGGGCCGGCTCATCCGCGCCCAGGGTCCACGCGAGACCGAGCCTGCCCGCAACGGCGATCACGATCTGTTCGCCGACGGGAAAGAACAGATACTGCTGCGCCAGGCCCTTCAGGAACGGCGCCCGGGATCTGAGGAGCGCCGATGACCACTCCACGTCCACGATCCCGAAGCGACCCCGGCGGGGATCCACGGGATCGTCCCGGGTATCCGTGACCAGGGAAGCCGAAACCGCCGAGAGCCAGAGGTTGTCCGCGAAGTTGCGATCGATCTGGATCGGGTTGATCTTCAGATCGAACAGCTCGCTGGTGGTCAGGTCGTAGCGGAGGAACACGTTTCGCCCGAGGATCCTGCGGGTCACCTGGACGCCGATACCCGAGCGGATGAAATCGAGACTCTCCCGGTCCTGCGACTCACGGAACGCGCTCACGAAGATGGGGACCTCGCCCTCCACGCTTTCCGCTCCCCGGTAGGTTGCCACCATGCGCGTGCCCTTGAGCGAGAACCGGCCGAACAGGCTCAGGGTGTGGCCCATCCCGAAGAGGTTGTTCCGGGTCCATTCTCCCTCTCCTCGAACCTGTTCACGCTCGCTGTAGCCCGCGCCGTACCCGATGCTGGTGCGAGGGCCCTCCGCCACGCGGATCAGCACGTTCCGTTCGCTGATCGGTTCCTCGGGTTCGAGCAGATTCACGTCCACGCTGCGGAAAATCCCCATGGACACGAGACGCCGCCGCACCTCGAGGAGATCGCCGCTTCCGAGCGCATCCCCTTCCTCGAAGGGAAGACGGGACCGGATCACGGAATCCCTGGTGGTATCGAGACCGGCCACGATGATGCCGCCGACCGTGAAGTAGCTCCCCGCGCGGATCCGGAAGACGACCTCCGCCTCGTGGGTCACCGGATCAACGGGAGCCTCGACCTCCACCACCGCCTCGAGGTATCCCCGGTTCCGATGAAACGTCTCCAGGTCTTCGCGCGCGGCCACGATCTCCTCGGCTACGTAAGGCGTCCCCGGCACGACGGCAGCCACCTGGGCCAATTCGGCATCGCTGAACGCGGCGCTCCCCTCGAAGCGCACCGCCTCGACAGAGGCCGCCGGACCCGGGTCGATCCGGACGCGGAGATCAAGCGAAAGGCCGTCGTCCAGGGGTTCAGGCGGTCCGGGCTCCAGCGGCATCACCTCGGCTTCGAAATAGCCGCGACGACGAAGAGTCCGGCGCAAACTGTCGGTCAACGCTCTCCACTCCTCGTCGCGGTAAGGACGGCCGGGCCGGAGCGGCGTGAGGGCTTCGGCGACGGCGTCCACCTCCTCGGGGGGCGCACCCTCCGACGAGACGCTGCCGACGACATAACGAGGGCCCGGGTCAGCGGAAAACGCGAACGTCCGGCGTTCGCCGTCCGGGCTCTCGACGCTCTCCAGCGTCACGGCGCCGTCCCGACGACCCTCGCGGCGGAGTCCGGCAAGAAGCTCTTGCCTGGCGGCTTCAATCGCGTCGAGCGTGAGGGTCCGTCCGGAAAGGCCATCCACGACGCTCTGGGCATCTCCACTCGAGTCACCGAACCCCTGCACTTCCAGCGTGACCTCGGGGCCGCGATCCACCTCCAGAGTGACCTCGACGTCTCCCGTGGCGGTAGGTGTCCAGTCGAGAGTTGCCGTGGCAAAGAGAAAGCCGCGCTCCCGGAGTCTTGCCTCCACTTCCGGCAACCGCGCCGTGACATCCGCCTCGATCCAGGAATCTTCCGGCGAAGTCTCGAGCGCACGGATGAGGTTCCGGCCGAGTTCGTCGTCCACCCCCAAAGCGTCGACCGCAACCACGCGGGCGCGTTCGCCGGCGGTGACCTCCACCACCAGGAGCGCATCCCGACCCTCGGGAACGCTCCGGATGTTCACTTCCGCGCTGAGGTAGCCCTGCGATCGCAGCCAGTTTTCGGCAGCCTCCGCACGAATCGGCAGGTCGCCCGGAACGGACTCGCCAATCTCAAGACCGAGCGTGGCGATCAGGTTCAGATCCTCACCCGCGGGGGCGCCGTCCACGCTCAAGCGGGCGATCCTGGGGATCGGGTCGAGTTCGAAGACGAGCCGCAGGCCGCCCCCCGGCGCTTCCTCCGAACGCACCCGAACATCGCGGAAGCGCCCGAGCGCGAAGACCTGCTTTACGGACTGTCGCAGGACCAACGGACGGAAACGGGTTCCCGGGCGGATCGAAATCAGCCGCGACACCTCTTCCGGCACGGGCTCGGTGCTCCCGTCCGCCCAGCGGACGACGACCGAGTCCACGCGCTGCGACAGTGGATCCTCCACCTGACCGGTAGTGCTCTGGGCAGCGGCGAGGCGCCCTCCCGGCACGCCCGACAGGATGCCCGCGAGGACGACGGCCACCGAACCCGCAAGAACGCGCCGGGAATCCCGCCGCTCACCGGATCGCGGGACATAGACCACCGGATTCGCCATGAGCGCCGCTTCGAGGCCCGTGTGGGGTGCTTTCGCCACGGACCCCTCAGCGCCCGCAGCAAGACTCCGGAATTGGCAATGCGCGGGGCGACGCCCCGCGGGGGTGGGGTGCGGGGACGGGTTTCCCCTCCCCGCAGAAAAAGGCGAAGCAAATCGCGTAGCGATTTGGGTCGCCAACCCGTGGAGGAAGTGCCCCGCGCGCCTGCGAATCAACAGATTCGGCATGAGCGCCGCCGCGAGGCCCGCGCGGGGTCCTTTCGCCACGGGCCCCTCAGCGCCCGCAGCGAAACTCCGGACTTGGCCATGCGCGGCGCAAAGCGCCGCGGGGGTGGGGTGCGGGGAGGGGTTTCCCCTCCCCGCAGAAAAAGGCGAAGCAAATCGCGTAGCGATTTGGGTCGCCAACCCGTGGAGGAAGTGCCCCGCGCGCCTGCGAATCAACAGATCCGGCATGAGCGCCGCCGCGAGACCCGCGCGGGGTGCTTTCGCCACGGGCTGTCAGAAGCTCCGGTGAAAGCGGACGTCCACCCCCAGGGAGCCATCCTGATCCCGCGAGAAGATCCAGGAAACGGGGCCACTCGGGGTGTACTCGACCACGATGATGGACTCTTCAGCATCCGACAGGCTCGAGGAGTAGCGGACGTTGAGATCCCGGGTCACCTGTTTGCCCAGCGTGACCCTGGCGGTCGGATTGCTGAAACGGCCGATCATGAACGGATCGATGCTCACGCGGTCGATCCCGAACACCCGGCCGGCGCGCCGGCCGATCATATTGCTGAGCTGTTGGCTCAGCAGGCTCGCCGCCGAAGCTGCGGCGAGTTCGTCGTCGCTCGCCGCCGTGAGCAGGTCCTGTTCCGGGGCGCCCGAAAGCAGCCGGAGGATGTCAGCCTCGCGCAGGGGTGGCTCCGAACTCAGATTCGCGTCGATCTGCTCCGCCGTTCCCGACGCGGCGAGCCGCACGCGATAGCTGCGGACGCTGGTCTCCGCCTCGATTTCGAACACCGGTTCGATTCCCTCCGGATCGATGAAGTCCGCGCGCCCGGAGGCGATCTGGAAGCGGTGCGCACCGAAGTACACCTCGCCCCCGACGAGGTCGGCGCGACCGAGCACCGCGGGTGAACCGGCCGTCCCGCGCAGGCCGAAGTCAGCCGCGGCATCCAGTTGAAAGATGGAATTCCGGACCGCGAAGGGAGAATCGGTCACCACCTGAATGTCCATCCGCAACTCGTCCAGAAACCCGCTCGACTCGGTTTCCCCAGGACGCGCAACACTGTTGACGTCCGCGAGGATGCTGGCGAAGAGTTCGTACTCGCGGCTCCAGACCGCCTGATCGAGGCGAACCTCCCCGGTGAGGAGGCGGCCGGTCTGGTCTCCCAGGAGCCGCAGGTCGGCATCCACTGTCGCGCTCAGGTCGCTCGGATAGCGCAGGCTGGAGTCGGAAAGCTGGACGCGCAGGTCAGTGGCGGCGAACTCCGCGTCCTCAACCGAGATCGAGCCGGACACGACGGCATCGCCGCCACCCATACGGCCGATGACCTCCGCGATCCGGAGCGTCCGTTGATCGAAATCGACCGTGCCCTCGACGTCGGTGAGGGCGTGCGGAAACCCTTCTACGCGGAAGGAGCCGTTTCGGATTGTCCCGGCGCCCAGAACTTCCGGCTCCGTCCACGGGCCGACCACCGCCGCCTCCAGGTCGAACTCGCCGTCCGCGGAAAGCCAGGGCACGAATGGCGCGGCGGCCAGCAACGATGTCTGCCCCAGGAGCGAAAGATCGATTAGCTCGTCGTCCAGCCCGATGGATCCCGCGACGGCCAGTTGGCTGTCCGCGTGCAGGAGGCGGAGGCCCTCGACGTAGACCCGTGCGTCCTCGAGACGAACCGTCGTGGGGCCACCGGACTCGGCGACGAAGCCCGGCTCCGTAATTCTGAGAGTTTCGAGGGTCGCCGTGCCGGTCATCCACTCGTCGAGCGGATCCTCGATGTGGAAGTCCCCGGACCCGCTGACCACGATCGAGATCCCCCGCTCATCCGGCGCGTCGAAGAGGATGGACGCAACGTCAACCCCCCGCATCGTGACGGTGCCGGCGCCGTCGGTGCCGAGCGGAACCCGCCCTTCCATCCTGAAGGAGGCCGCTCCCGAGTCCAGCGCCCCGCTACCCTCGAACTCCTCACCGTGAACGGATCCCGTGATGTCGCCCGGACCGAGAGGCAGCCCGAGGACCGCGGCGTTCGGAACGTGCGCGTCGAGGAGAAGCTCCGGGACCAGGAGATCGCCGCCGACTTCCAGGCGGAAATCGGATCGGATGGAAATCCACTCGGGCGCCAGACCGGGGGTCAGGGGATAGTCGCTCCCCGTGACGAGACCCTCCATCTCCCAGTCCACGAGACCAATGTCGATGAAGCCTTCCGCGGTCCCATCCCGAAACACTCCGCTCATCGGGGCGAGCCGGGCCGTGTCGCCGTCCATCTCCCAGGTGATGGACACCTCATCGAAGGGTTGTTCCAGGACGTGCCCGTCGGAACCAAGGGCGCTTCCACCTCCCGTATAGCGCTCGTCCCGCCGCACGGTATGGCTGCGGCCGGAGGTGGTTCCGTCCGCCTCGAGGTCCCACTCCAGGAAATCGATGATCTCGCGGGCGTCCCACCCCTCCCAATCGGCGTCGAACTCCATGTCCGGATACTCGACCGCAACGCGGTCGAACGCGCCCGAGGCGGAGATCCGCCCCCCGCCGAACCGGGCGTTCAGGTTGTCGAGAAAAATCGTGTCGCGCTCGATCCTCCCGGTCGCTATCAGCGTCTCCGTGTGGATCGTGGAGAAGCGCATCATCTGACCCTCGACCTCTCCCTCGAGCACCAGATCGGGCCACCGCCCGCGGACGATGCCCTCGAACGCGCCGGCCCCCGCCACGTCCCAGTAGGTCGTCTCCGGATCCTCCCCGAAGAGGACGCGACGCAGCTCCTGCTGGACGGCGTCGGCCTCGGCCGACTCGCCGGCCAGCGCGCTTCCGGCGATGCTGGCGTTGCCGGAACGGGGGTAGCGGCCTTCCATCGTGCTGCGAAACGCCTCTCCCTCGAGGACGACGCGACGGATGTCGGTCGTCGTGTCATCCATCCGGAGATCCGTTTCGAAGCTGATCGGCAGCTCCTCCGGTCCGGCGCCGTCCGGCATCAGGCCGGTCGCCTGAATGGTGCCGGTCATCAGCCCGGGGTCGGCGAAGGGCAGGCGCAGGTCTGCATCGAGCGCCACCTGCGACCGAAGCGAGGTCGGCATTCCGAAGACGCCCTCGAGCGCGGGCGCCAGGGCTCCATCGCGGACACTGAGGAGGATTTCCGCCGGGTTCTCCTCCCGGGGCTGCACCTGGAGCAAGCGGAGCGTCGCCGGTCCCTCGGCCGCAATTCCTTGCGAGGAGAGGATTTCGACACGCTCGGGATCCCAGTGCACAAGTCCCGTCCAGTCACGGAGGGGAACACCGTAGAAGCGGCTCTGCGGCAGTTCGAAGTTGCCGTCGATCGCCAGACCGTTTTCCTGAAATCCCGCTGTCCCGTCGAACTGCAGCCAGGGCTCGCCCTCGGTGTCGACTCCCTCGAACTCGAACAGGAAGCGGCCGAGGGCGCCGGCGTCCCCGCTTCCGACCATCCTCAGGCGGCCGTCGAGATCGTTGGCCAGATCCATCGTTCCATCGAAGCGGACCTCGAGCAGCTCGGAGCGCAGCTCGAGAAAATCGAAATGCAGGTCGTCCCCCCGAATCCGGAGGTCCGCGGTCAGCGCCATCGGGAGATCCGGCCGCTCCCAGAGACGGAGTACTCCCAAACCCGATCGGATTTCGCCGTCCACTCCACCTTGTTCGCCGGTCTGGAGGCTGAACGCGACATCGTCGGCGCGGACTTCCCAGGGCGTCGGCCGGTTCCGGTACCCGATCGTGGTCCCCGATACCGACATCCGGTTCGAGGAGAACGAGAGCCGGGTAGCCACCGCCTCGATGGTTGGTCCGAGAGGGGCGGACTCGGGCTGTGGGATCCCCCCGTCGTCGAGACCCCAAAGCCTCACGCCCTCCACGTCGAGGCTCTCCAGGTGGAGACGCGCCGGCAGGAAAGAGCGCCAACTCAGCCGGCCCCGGACCCGATCGATCGAAAAGGCCGGCGGCGCCGGACCGATCTCCATGGGCTCCCGCCCGATCTGCAGCCCGCGAAGGACGAACTCGCCCTCGGTGAACGAGACCTCGAAGCCGCTCGCCGCCACCGGCCGGCCCAGGCTGGCGCTCAGCCGTTCGGTGACCAACCCGAGCAGGCGCGCGGAATCCAGACTCGACACCGCCCAGAGAATCATTCCGGCGGACACCACCAGGGCGGCGGCGGAACCCGCCAGCACAAGCCAGAACCGGCGGATTCGGCGATTCGGAGCGGGATCGGTCACGCAATTTCCAAGGGCTCCACGACGAACAGGAGTTCGCCGCCCTCCATTGGAGTTCCTCGGGTAGCCCTCATGTTAGCGATGACTCCGCTCTCCGGGGCCCGGATCTCGTTTTGCATCTTCATCGCCTCGAAAACCAGCACGCCGTCACCGGCGGCAACCTGCTCTCCCTCCTCCCGCACAAGGCGTACCACCTTGCCCGGCATTGGGGTTCGCACTTCCGAGCGTCCACCGGCCGCGCCCGCGGTTCCCGCGCCGCGCCGGCGCGGTCCACCGACCGCTCCGCGGCCGGACTGGAGCCGGTAGGTGTGCCCGGCGATCTGGACCACGAGTTCTCCGGTCCGCTCGCTGGTGACGCCGGCCTCGACGGTCCGCCGGCCCTCGGTGACGGTCCAGCCGCCGGGAGCGGCGCGCGCAACCAGCTCGTCTCCGGGGTTTTCGAGCCCCACCTTGACGGTGGCATCGCCAGCCTCGGCGCGCACTTCGACCCGGTGCTCCTTCCCGTCCAGGAAGAGCACGCGCCGCATCAGAGCCGTTCCCGATGCGCTTCCGCGATGCCGGTGAGCCGCCACCGGGACCCGGGCGGGCACGGTGTGGTCGCGTTCGAACCTTCGCGCCGCCACAGCTCGGCGGCCGCCGCCGCGAGCGCCAGGGGCGCCAGCTCAGCCCGGGCCGCAGCGCCGCCGTCCGCCTCGGCCGAGCCGAGGGCTGGCCAGTGAACGGAAACAAAGGAGGTGTCGAATTCCCCGCTGCAAAAGACCGTACCGGCCAGCACCCGCTCGAAGAAGGGAAGGGTGGAGGCGACTCCAGTGAGCCTCGTTTCCCGAACCGCCCGGAGTGCGCGCTTCCTCGCCGTTTCCCGATCCGGTCCGGAAACGATGATCTTGGCGAGCAGCGGGTCGTAGTGAGGAGACACCACGCTCCCCGAAACGATCCCGGCGTCGCAGCGGACTCCCGGACCGTCGGGAGGACGAAACTCGCGGATCCGGCCGGTCGCCGGCACGAACCCGGCGAAGGGATCCTCCGCGGTGATCCGGAGCTCGATCGCTGCCCCGCTCAGCGATACCTCCGGTTGCGTGAATCCGAGCGGCTCTCCCGCAGCGATCCGCAACTGGAGCGCAACGAGGTCCAACCCCGATACGAGTTCGGTCACCGGGTGCTCGACCTGGAGCCGCGCGTTCATTTCGAGGAAGTAGAAGCGCCCGTCCGGATCGAGGAGGAACTCGACGGTCCCGGCGTTCCGGTAGCCGGCGCCCTCCGCGAGACGTACGGCCGCGTCTCCCATCTCCGCCCGCAGTTCGGGTGAGATCGCGGGCGATGGACTTTCCTCGAGGAGTTTCTGGTTCCGGCGCTGAATCGAACAGTCGCGCTCTCCCAGGTGAACGACCGAACCGCGGTCGTCGCCGAACACCTGAATCTCCACGTGGCGGGGGTTTTCCACGAAGCGCTCCAGGAAGACCCGGGAGTCTCCGAATGCCGCTTCCGCCTCGGACTGCGCCTCCCGGAGGGAGTCGGCAAGGCTCGCCGCCTCCCGCACCAGGCGCATCCCCATGCCTCCGCCCCCGGCGGCGGCCTTGATGAGCAGCGGGAACCCGATTCCCGCCGCGGCGCGCCCGGCGTCCTTTCCCGAGACGATGCCGGAGCCCTCCACGACCGGAACGCCGGCTCGGACGGCCGTCTCCCGCGCTGCGGCCTTGTCTCCCATCCGGCGCATGGCCTCGGGGGGCGGGCCCACGAAAAAGAGTCCGCGCTCGGCGCAGCGGGCGGCGAACTCCCCGTTCTCCGCCAGGAACCCATACCCCGGATGCAGCGCCTCGGCTCCCATGGCCCGAGCCGCATCGATAACCCGCTCGCCGTTCAGGTAGCTGTCCCGGGAAGCAGCACCGCCCACTTCGAAGGATTCGTCGGCCAACCGCACGTGCAGGCTGTCGCGGTCGGCCGCGGAGTGAATCGTGACCGGTGAAACCCCGAGGTCGCGGCAGGCCCGGATGATCCGGACCGCAATCTCACCGCGGTTGGCGACGAGGACGCGGCGGAACATCAGGGTGTCACCCGTTCCGGCATGAATTCCGATTCCCTAGAGGGGGATGTTGCCGTGCTTCTTGGGAGGATTCCGGTCCCGTTTGGTAGCAAGCGAGGCGAGCGCGGCGGTCAGTTTCCGGCGCGTGGTCCGCGGCAGGATGACCTCGTCCACGTAGCCGCGCTCCGCCGCCACGTACGGGTTCGCGAAGCTCTCGCGATAGGCGGCAACCCGGTCGGCGCGGTCTTTTTCGGCATTCTCGGCACTCTCGAGTTCCCGCCGGTAGAGGACGTTCACAGCTCCCTCCGACCCCATCACCGCGATTTCCGCGCCCGGCCAGGCGTAGTTGAGGTCCGTCCGGATGTGCTTGCTCGCCATCACGCAGTAGGCGCCCCCGTAAGCCTTGCGGGTGATCACCGTGACCTTGGGAACGGTGGCTTCCGCGAAGGCATAGAGCAGCTTCGCCCCGTGCCGGATGATGCCTCCCCACTCCTGTTGGGTTCCCGGCAGGAAGCCCGGCACGTCCTCGAACGTGACCAGCGGGATGTTGAAGGCGTCGCAGAACCGGACGAATCGGGCGCCCTTCACGGAAGCATGAATGTCCAGGACGCCGGCCAGCACCGCGGGCTGGTTCGCGACGATCCCCACCGGCGCCCCGGCGAGCCGCGCGAAGCCGACCACCAGATTCCCGGCGTGAAGCGCCTGGACTTCCAGGAACTCACCGTCGTCCACGACTTCGCCGATGAGATCCTTGATGTCATACGGCTGGTCGGGTTGCTCCGGAACGAGATTGTCGAGTGAGGGGACCTCCCGGTCGGACGGATCCGCGGAGGGACGCCGCGGGGGCTCCTCCAGGTTGTTCGAAGGAAGGAACGAGAGAAGCTGCCGGATGAGGTCGAGGCAGTCCTCGTCGTTCTCGCCCAGGAAGTGCGCATTCCCCGATACCGTGTTGTGGGTTTCCGCACCGCCGAGGTCCTCCATCGTGACTTCCTCGTGGGTCACGGTGCGGATCACGTCCGGTCCGGTCACGAACATGTAGCTGGTTCCCCGGGACATGATCGTGAAATCGGTGATGGCCGGGGAATACACGGCGCCCCCCGCGCAGGGTCCGAGGATTGCCGAAATCTGGGGAACCACCCCCGAAGCCAGGGTGTTCCTCAGAAAGATGTCCGCGTATCCGGCGAGCGAAACCACCCCTTCCTGGATGCGGGCGCCGCCGGAGTCGTTCAGGCCGATGATGGGGGCGCCCTGCCGGACGGCCAGGTCCATGGTCCGGCAGATCTTCTCCGCGACCGCCTCGCTCAGCGAGCCGCCGAGAACCGTGAAGTCCTGGGCGAACAGGTAGGCGAGGCGCCCGTCGATCCGGGCGTACCCGGTGACGACTCCATCCCCGGGATAGCGCTGCCGGTCCAGTCCGAAATCGCGCGAGCGGTGCTGGACCAGTCTTCCGGTCTCTTCGAAGGACCCGGCGTCGACGAGCGTGGCGATTCGCTCGCGCGCCGTCAGCCTTCCCGAGCGCCGCTGGCGTTCGAGTCTGACCGCGCCACCGCCTTCCTCGGCGCGGCGGTTCCGCGCTTCGAGTTCGGCGAAGGCGTCCTCGCGCCCTTCGGGCTTGGCTGGCACGTCAGCCGGACCTCGCCAGGCCTCCGGCGCCGGGTCAACTGACCCGGGCGGCTTCCCAGTCCTTCAAGAAGCGCTCGAGGCCGATCTCCGTCAACGGATGCCTGATGAGCAGGTCCAGCACCTTGGCGGGCATGGTGGCGATGTCGGCTCCGAGCCGCGCCGCCTCCACGACGTGCAGCGGGTTCCGGATACTGGCGACCAGGATCTGGGTGGCGAAACCGTAGTTGTCGTAGACCTCCCGGATATCCGCGATCAACTGCATGCCGGGGGCGGAAATGTCGTCGAGCCGGCCGACGAAGGGACTCACGATGTAGGCGCCGGCCTTCGCGGCGAAGAGCGCCTGGGGAACACTGAAACAGAGGGTCACGTTGACGCGGATCCCCTCCTCCTTCAACGCGCGGACCGCGCGCAGGCCGTCAGGCGTCAGCGGGCACTTGATGATGATGTTCGAGGCGATGGTCGCGAGCTCCCGGCCCTCGGCCACCATCCCGGCGGTATCGGTCGACAAGACCTCCGCCGAGACGTCTCCCGGAACCAGCTCGGCGATCGAGGCGAGGATTTCCCGGGGATCTCCCGTTTCCTTCGCCATGAGCGACGGATTCGTCGTGACGCCATCCACGAGTCCCATCGCGGCGGCTCGCGAAATCTCGTCAACGTTCGCGGTGTCAAGAAAGATCTGCATTCGCGCCCGGCACCTTGCCCGGGCCGGAATCCGGCCCGGAATTGAAGTCCCCAACCCGAATGCGATTCTACCGGTTGGGAGGGCGATCGGAACCTCGGTTGAGGTCGCTCACCTCGGGTTCACTCTGCGGCTGTCGGACGGCAGGCTCTCGTTCGGAGAATCGGCGCCGTCCACTGCCGCAATCGCGTAGCGATACGCGCCCCGCGGATCGCGGGCCGCGTCGGTGAAGCTCGTCTGCTCGATGGGCGACGCCGTCAGACGCGCGAATCCGGTGCCGTCCGGGCCGGAGCGATAGACGTGATAGCCGACGACGTCGGTCGAGGTCGACTCCCTCCAACTGAGGTCGGTCTGCTGCGCTTGCCAGAAGAGCCGCAGATCCGAAGGCGGCAGCGGAGGGAAGACGTCCACCGGAGTGACGCACACCTCGGCTGACATCGGCCCGGCGCTCACGGCTCCGGATCCGGTGCCGGGCACCCGGATCGGGATCGGGTCCCACGGTTCTTCCTCGGGTTCCGGTTCTTCCTGAGGCAGCGCCGACTCCCCTTGCGGGTCCCCGGACTCCGTCACGGGGAGTACGGACGTGCCGCTTTCACCGGCTTCCACTGGAGCCGGCGCCTCTTCCCCGCTCTCGGTCGCGGCCGGCGTCTCTTCCCCGTCCGCTGCGGTTGCCTCCCCGACACCTTCGTCCGCTCCGGCGCTCTCCGGCAGAACGGGCCCGGGGTCGGGGATCACGCCCTCCTCCGCGCTTCCCGCCACGACCAGCCGGGCCTGGTAGCAAATCTCCTCTCCCCAAACCACCTCTCGATCGGCCTGCTGCGGGCCGAACGAACGCCCGAGGCGTTCGGATTCCCCGCCGCGCCGGCGGAAAACCTCGAACACCGGATTGGAAAGCGGAGGCGGTCCTTCCAGGGCGGATCGATGATCCTGCCAGCGGACCGTCAGTGCGGAAGGGCCGACGTCGACGCTGATTCCCTCCACCGCCGGAAGCGGCCCGGTGACGTCGAGAGAGCGAATCTCGCTCTCCTCGCTCGCGCCGCCCCTCGCCTCGTAGCGAACGGTTATCTCCAGCCGGCGGCCGATCCAGTCCGGTTCCACCGGCAACTCGAGCACCCGTTCCTCCCCGGGGACCTCCGACTCGATCTCGGACAGCACCTCGAACTCGAGGTCCTCATAGTCGAGAAGCACCCCGGCGGGTTCCGGCTCAGCCTCCGGCTCCGGAGTCTCCGCCGGATCGTCACCACCCGTTTCCTCCCCGGCCGGCTCTCCGGTGTCGGGTTCTTCCCCCGTCTCGCCGGGCGCCGTTTCCGGTTGCTGTTCCGTCTCCGGTTGCTGTTCCGTCTCCGGTTCCTGTTCTGGCTCCGGTTCCGGCGCCTGCTCC
>MPMW01000205.1 GCA_002238705.1 Acidobacteria bacterium bin61
AGGGCTTCAAATGCGGATGCCGCTTTTCATGCCGGGCGGGGTGCGCAGGAGGACACGCGCATGGGTGTTTCTCCCGGTGGGGGGGCGGTTCAGCCGGGATGGATCGCCCGTCGAACGCCGCGCGGGTTTTGCCACAGGCTGTCAAGACGCCGGGCGACCCGGACGGCGTCCGCCCAGCCCCGGCTGCTGTCGGCCTGCATTTCGGTTCGCCGACTCTTCGGCTTCGTTCTGCCGACGGTTATATTTTCATTCTGCCGGCGGTCTGGTTTTCACTTGGACGACGGCGAAGTTTACAATCTGCCGATGACCCGGCGCACCATCTACCCCCGGTTTGTCACGCCCCGACTCGAACAAGCCCTGGAGGACTCACCGGCGGTCCTGATCCACGGACCCCGGCAATCCGGCAAGACGACGCTCGCCCGGCGGTTCGGGCAGGACCGCGGATACGCCTATCGCAACCTCGACGACGACACCCTGCGGGACGCCGCCGAGGCGGACCCGCTGGGCTTCGCCGCCGATCTGCCCGAACGGGTGATTCTCGACGAGGTGCAGCGAACTCCCTCGCTGTTCCGGGCCCTGAAGACCGAAATCGACCGGAGGCGGGTTCCCGGCCGCTTCCTGATGGCGGGCTCGGCCCAGGTGCTGCTCCTTCCCCGGCTCTCGGACTCGCTGGCGGGGCGCCTGCAGGTCGTGAGACTCCACCCGCTGTCGCAGGCCGAACTCGCGGGACGGGTTCCCGATTTCCTCGACTGTCTCTTCGGGAGCGGTTTCCCGATGTCGCCCAGCAAGCGGCTGGGACCCGAACTGGCCGCGCGGATCGCCGCCGGGGGGTATCCGTCAGCGCTCGCCCTGCCGACCGAGCCTCGCCGGGGACGCTGGCACCGCGACTACGTGGCGGCGCTGGTGGAACGCGACGTCCGCGACCTGGCCCGGATCGGGGCGCTGGAGGCGATCCCCCGGCTGCTCGGGCTCGCCGCCGCGCAGACCGCGGGGCTCTTCAACGTGAACGATCTGGCATCGCCCTTCCAACTCACGCGTCCCACGATCCGGAGCTACCTGATGCTGCTGGAGCGGGTCTTCCTGCTGGAGCGTCTCCCCGCGTGGCGGAGCGATCGCGCGAGCCGCCTCGTGAAGACACCCAAGCTCCACTTCGGCGACACCGGCCTGGCGTGCTCGCTGCTCGGAGTCGGCGCTGACGCGATGAACCGGGACCGGTCGCTGCTGGGGCACCTCCTCGAGACCTTCGTCTTCCAGGAGTTGAAACGCCAGGCGGATTGGCGCGACGAGCCGGCCGGGCTGTTCCACTTCCGCGATCGGGACGGCGTCGAGGTGGACCTGGTCATCGAGCGGGGGGGCGGGACGTTGGCCGGAGTCGAGGTCAAGGCGTCGTCCACGGTGAGGGGACGCGACTTCCGGGGGCTGCGCAAGCTGGCGAACGCCGTGGGGGACCGTTTCGCGGGCGGGGTGGTGCTCTACGACGGCGAGACCAGCGCCCGCTTCGGCGAGCGGTTGTACGCGGCGCCGATCCGTCGCCTCTGGGAACCGCCGGGGGCGGCGGGGCCGACCGGTCCATAGACTCGCCCGCCGATGCGCGCACGAAGCGACGGGCTGTTCTTCGCCCCCACCGACCTCAGCCGGTTCCTCGGCTGCCGGCGCCTGACGAGCCTGACCCGGG
>MPMW01000017.1 GCA_002238705.1 Acidobacteria bacterium bin61
GAGTTCTCCGACGCGCAGCGCGAACGGGGCCGGCGCCGAAATCCGGGCCGCCGGAACGCCGTCGGCGAGACCGATCCGGATCTCGCGGGGGGCCTGGGCGGAGGCGGAGTGTGGGAAGAGTCCGAAAGAGAGAGCGGCGGCCAGCGCCGTGCGGACGCCGCGGAACGGGAAGCCGACGCTACTCATCCGGCTCGCGGCTCTCGTATGCCTTCACGCCTGGGGAGCGTACGCGGTTCGCACGCCTGCGGCGGGCAGTGCGGGCCTGAAAGCCCGCGGCCATTCCTCACGGTGGGGACCCCCTACCCGCCAGTCCGACGTCCGCTCAATCCTGTGTCGAGAAGAGGTCGTAGGGCTGTTCGTTGTACCAAAAGACCAGCATGATCTCGAAGTCGGCGCCGGGATAGTCGTCCGGAAGCGGCAGCAGTTGGGCGCCCCGGAGCGCTCCGACCGCGGCGTTGTCGAAACCCGGCACGCCCGACGGGACCACGACCTGCATCCAGGCGATTTCGCCGCTCCGCAGCACACTGATGGCAATCGCGACATGGCCGTGGTCGTAGCTGGCCGCGTAGGGGATGTACCAGTTGCGGCGCACCTCCGCGATGAGCCGGCTGATCCAGGGCACCAGGTTGGCGCCCCGGTCGTCGTAGTAGAGGGTGTTGTTGCGGTTCGAAACGAGTCCGCCCTCCGGGTTCCGGAACCGCTTGCCTTCCAGGAAGCGCCAGATATCGGTCGGCGCTCCCTGCTTGCGGCGTTCCGCCTCCGCCTGCGCGCGGGCCTCGCGCATCGCGAGTTCGTTGCTGAGCCGCCGCACGTCGGCGGCCGGATCGTTGATGAGACGGCGGAAGGCCTCGGCGTCGAACATCAGCGGCGGTTCCTCCAGGCCGGCCCCCGGGACCTCGGGTGCCGGCGCACCGGCCGGTTCCGCTTCCTCGACGGCCGGAATCTCGGCCGGCACTTCCGGCTCCGGCGCGTCCGCGGTCGCGCTCAGGTCATCTTCGGCCGACAATTCGTCGCCCATCTCGTGATCGATGTAGAACTCCTCGTCTTCGCCCTCCGAGAACGGCAGGTCGTTCTGGAACCCGGTATTCGGGACCGCGATCTGCGCCTCCGGAATCACGATTCCCCCGGCCGGTGGCGGCGGCGCCGGCTGCGCCTCAGCCGCCTCGGGAGCCTCCGGAACGGCTTCCTCGGGCGGAGGAACGGGAGGCGGGGGTTCGACGAGCCCTTCGAGCGGCGCCGGCTCCTCGAGGGGCGGCGCCTCGAAAGCGTAGAGGAGCGGCTCCTCCACGGGTTCCGCTTCACCCGGCTCGGGGGCCACGGGAACCAACCCTCCCAGGAACAGCAACAGCAACAGCAGGTGGAATCCGGCGGAGGCGCCGGCGACGGCCGCGCGCCTGCGGACGGAGACGCCAGCGAGATCATCGATGGTTCCGCCCCGGCTCAGACCGGTGAAGAGCCGGCCGGAACTGGTGGGAGCGGGGTCCGCAACACGAGAGCCGGCCCCCGGCGGAGCGGAGCGCGAACGGCGGAAGGGCGGTGCTCCCGAGGGTCGCCGGGAGGCCTTTCCTTCCTCGGTGGAAGAGGTCTCGCGGCGCTCTTCGGGGTCGATCAGTCCGAGCCCCCGAAAGTCGGCGCTCATCGCTCCGAGGTCCCGGCCTCCACCCGGAACGCCAGGGTCGCCTGAACGGCCGCCTGCCCTTCCACGAACGCCACCGCGTCGAAACGCTGCAACCCTCCCTCGGCGGCGCCGGGAGTGACCCGGAGCTCGAGAGTCTCCCCGGGGCTGACCCGGCGTCGGAATCTCACGAGGGGCGCCGATGCAAGCGTCGCGCCGGGAGGCAGCGAATAGCGCGCGCACTCGGCGAGCGCCTCGACGACAAAGACGCCCGGCACCACCGGCATCGCCGGGAAGTGCCCGGCGAAGAAGGGTTCGTCCGCCGGAACGTGCCGGCGTCCGGTAACGGAGCCGGGCCCCCACCGGGAGGGCTGGGCGTCGTCCTCGACCGCGGGCGTTTCGTCGAGCAGGGGCCGGGCCCCTTCCAGGCTCGTCATCCCGGGCCCGCGGGGACGGGCGGGCTACTCCTGCCCGTCTTCCCCGCCGTCGCTCAGTGCGTTGAACCGCGTGATCACCTCGGCCGAGATGTCGAGCGCGGGGTCCATGATGAAGGTGAGACCCGGGGTCACGCGCAGGATCAGCTGGATGTTCCGTTCGCGGGCCACTTCTTCGACGACCGGTCCGAGGTCTGCCTCGAGGGCGGTGAATCCGGTGGTCTGCTGCTCGTTGAACGCGCGCTGCTGGTCCTCGAGCCAGCGCTGGAGGTCGGTGTTCTTGCGTTCGATGTCGCGGGTCAGATCGGCGCGCGCTTCCGCGGAGAGAAGTTGCGACTGCGCCCGGTTGGTCAGGTCGCGGATTTCCTGTTCACGCTGCTGCCGTCCGCGAAGAATCTCTTCCTGCATCGTCTGCAATTCGGTGAACATGGCCTGTCCCCGGGAGGACTCCTGAGCGACGCGGTCGATGTCGATGACGGCGACCCGGGTGGGCTCGGCATTCTGGGCCGCAAAAGCGGAAGGGGCGGCCAGCAACAATCCGACAAGCAAGAACCCGACAGGGACCGCTCCCGAAGAGCCGCCCCGGAGGCGGCGGACAAGACGATTCATGACGTTGGTCAACTCCCTGAAAACTCTGCTCGGATACTTTCTTCGATCGGGGGCACGCGGCTGTTACCCGCCGCGGCCGCTAGAAGGTCGTTCCGATCCCGAAGACGAAGGCCGTGGGCCGATGGTAGTAATCCCGATGGGGATTGTAGGCGAAGATGAGGCGGAACGGCACGTTCAGCATGGGGATGAACACCCGCATCTCGATGCCCGTCGAGGTCCGGAAGTCCTCCAGCATGGAGAAGCTCCAGCCCGTTTCCTCGGCGAACGCGTTCCCCGCGTCGAAGAACAGGATCGCCCGCAGCGGCCCGGCCAGCGGGATCGCGTATTCGGCGTTGAACAGCAGCATCTTGTCCCCGCCGAGGAGTTGGCCCCGCGCGTTTCTCGGGCCGACCGAGCGGATGTAGTACCCGCGGATCTGATACTCGCCGCCCAGGAAGAACCGGTTGTAGTAGGGCACGCCGGTCTGCTCGACGTCGAAGATGTCGATCGCCTCGCCTTCCGGCGGGTCGACCCCGCCGTAGCCGTGCAGGTAGCTGCCCATCAGCCGGAATCCCAGCGAGGTGCTGCCGATGACCCGCATGTGCTGCACGAACTCGACGGTCGGCTTGTAGTAGTGGACGTTGCCGCCGAGGCGCCCGCCGGCGATGTCGAACGAACTCGTCAGCTTTCTCCCCGTGCTCGGGAAGATCGGGTGGTCGACGGTGTTGTAGACGAACGTCGGGCTGATCTTGCTCTCGCGGAAGTTGCCGGAGAGGCCGTAGAACCGCGGGTCCAGATAGGTGCTGTTGTAGTAGAGGTCGTAGAGGTTGAGGACGATGTCCGGATCCGGCTCGCTGACGGTGATGACCGAGTAGCCATAGTTCAGGAACGCGCGCGACCAGCGGCCGAGCGGGACGCCGAAGACGATCCGGCCCCCGATGTCGCCGCGCGTGAACTCCCGCAGTTTCAGGACCCTGCTGAAGACGTCGAAGCCGAGCGTGATCGGCTTGTCCATGAAATAGGGGTCCGTGATCGCGATCTGGTAGTTCTGGGTGCGGCTTCCGGTCTGGACCGTGAAGTTCGCCGTCTCTCCGCGCCCCAGGAAGTTGGTGGTCCCGAACGACGCGTTCACGAACAGGCCTTCGAGGCCGGAGACGCCGGCGCCGAAGGTGAGCTGGTTCCGGTTCTCCTCCACGACGTCAAGCGTGATGTCGAGTTTCGTTTCGTCGCTGGGACTGGGCTCGATGACCGGCTGCTCGATCGGCCGGAAGTAGCCGAGCTGGTTGATGCGCTGGATGGAGGCCTTGAGCAGTTCCATGTTCATGATGTCCTGCTCGTTCAGCCACATCTCGCGCCGGATCACCCGGTCCTTGGTCGTCGAGTTGCCCCGGAACTCGATCTTGTTGACCAGGAACTGATCCTCCTCGGCGAGATTGACGACCACGTCCACGATTTGCTCGTCGGGACGGCGGTGCCACGTCGGGAAGCCGGTGAACTGCACGTAGCCTCGGGAGCCGTAGACCTCCCGGAGCGAATCGAGCGCCTCGTTCACCTTGGACTCGTCGTACACCTCGCCGGTCTGGATCGGAAAGAACGCGCGGACGAACTCCGCGGGGAACACCTCGGCCCCCTCGACGGTGACCTCGCCCACCCGGTACTGCTCGCCCTCGACCACCGGGATGGTGACGTCCATCCATCGCTTCTGGCGCTTCCAGAAGAGGAACTGGCGGGAGTAGCCGTCCTCGTATTCGAACTGCGGGGGGCCGAACGAGACGTCGAGGTAGCCCTGCTTCAGGTACTCCTGCCGGACCGCCTCGATGTCCTCGGCGTACTGCTCCTCCGTGTAGGTGGATCCGCCGAGCAGCGCGCCGAGCGGGTGGCTCTCCCGGGTCTTCTTCATCGCCCAGCGCAGCGGCCACTCGTCGAGCGCCTCGATGCCCTCGAAACGGACCCGGCGGATCCGGATCTGCTGCTCGTCGTTGATGTTGAAGACGATCTTGACGCCCTCTTCCTCTTCCGTGATCGCGCTCGCCACCGCGCCCTCGGTGCGGCCCTTGTCCACGAGCATTTCCTCGATGAGTTCGCGGGCCCGCACCACCTTGTCGGGGTCGTAGGGAGCCCCGACTCCGATCACGGAATCCTCCTCCTCGAGCTTCTCGATGATGTCGTCGTCGTCCAGTTCCTCGGAGCCGACGAACTCCAGGCTGGCGACGCGCGGGCGCTCGTGAACCACGAACACCACCAGCTTGCCGCCCCCGGGGCCGTCCCGCAGTTCGAGGCGCATGTCATCCGCGAATCCGGTGTCCCAAAGGGTCCGGAACTCCGCGCGCAGGGCTTCGCGGTCCACGGGGTCCCCGGGCTTCACCGTCAGGTGCGCGAGCCAGGCGTCGGCCGCGATCAGGTCGTTGCCCTCGATGAGCACCGCCTCGACCGTCTCCGTCTGCTGGATCGCCGCGGGCGGAAGACCTGGGGAGGCAGCGCCCGCCCAGGCGGCCCCGCCGAATCCTGCTGCCGCCACCGCACCGGCGACCACCACTTTCCGCAGTTCCGTCATCCGGCTACCGCCTCCTCGAGGGATTCCTCGGCCTCGTCCAGGAGCGCCGCTCCGCTCCGGCGGACTACCGGTTCTCCGTCTTGCAAGATGATCTCCACCGGATCGCCGGGGCCCACCGTTCCCGTGAGAACCGCTTCCGAGAGGGGATCCTCCACATGTTTCTGGAGGGCCCGGCGCAAGGGCCGTGCCCCGTAGGAACGGTCCCGCAGCGTTTCCCGCACGAGGAACTCCTCCGCCTCCGGCGTGAGTTCGACGGTGAGTCCGCGGTCACCGAGTTCCACGTTCATGCGGCCGATCAGGCGCCTCAGGATCTCGGTGAGGTCTTCCTCCGTCAGCATGTCGAAGATGACCACCGCGTCCAGGCGGTTGATGAACTCGGGGCTGAAGGTCTTCTTGACCTCGCCCTGGATCAACTCCCGCATGGCGCGCTTCCGGTGCCCCGCCTCGGCAGAGGCGAACCCGAGCGAGGCCTGTTTCTGGATGTGCCGGGCGCCCAGGTTGGAAGTCATGATGATGATGGAGTTCCGGAAGTCCACGGTGTTTCCGAGCCCATCGGTGAGCCGGCCGTCCTCGAAGACCTGGAGGAGCAGGTTCCAGACATCGGGATGGGCCTTTTCGAACTCGTCGAGGAGCAGCACGGAATAGGGGTTGCGACGCACCCGCTCGGTGAGGTGCCCGCCCTCCTCGTGCCCCACGTAACCCGGCGGTGAACCGATGAAACGGGAGACCGAGTGCCGTTCCATGTACTCGCTCATGTCAAAACGCAGGAGCGACGTCTCCGTTCCCAGCAGGAACTCGGCGAGCGAGCGCGCCACCTCCGTCTTCCCCACCCCGGAGGGGCCGAGGAACAGGAAGACCCCACCCGGCCGCTCGGGGTTCTTGAGCCCGGCCCGGGCCCGCCGGATCGCCCGCGCCACGGTGGTGACCGCCTCGTTCTGGCCGACGATGCGCTCGTGGAGCACGTTCTCGATGCGGAGCAGCTTCCGGCTTTCTTCTTCCTCGATGGAACCGAGGGGGATGCCGGTCCAGTGGGCCACCACCTCGTCCACGTCGCGACGGGTGACCTGCGGGGCCTCGCCGTCGCGAGCCTTCCAGCGGCCCTCGACGAGCGCCAGGCTCTCGCGCTCGGCGTTTTCCTGGTCCTGTGCGAGGGAGGCGCGTTCGAGGTCGTCGTTGTCCAGCGCCTGGTCCTTTCGCTTGCGGATGTCCTGGATCCGCTTCCGAATCTCGGAAAACTCCAGCGAATACTGGTTGTCGCGCAGCTTGACCCGGGATCCGGCCTCGTCGAGGAGGTCCACCGACTTGTCGGGCAGGAAGCGGTCGGTGATGTAGCGCTGGGCCTGCCGGACCGCCGCGTCGATGGCTTCCCCGGTGTAGCGAACGTGGTGGTAGCGCTCGTAGCGCTCCTGCACTCCCTGCAGGATGACCAGGGTCTCCTCGTCGCTCGGCGGCTTCACGGCGACCCCCTGGAAGCGCCGTTCCAGGCTCCGGTCGCGCTCGATGTGGCGCCGGAACTCGGCCGGAGTGGTGGCGCCGATGCACTGGATGCCGTCGCGGGAGAGCGCCGGCTTCAGGATGTTGGCGGCGTCCAGCGACCCCTCTGCGGACCCGGCCCCCACGAGGGTGTGGAGTTCATCCACGAAGACGATGAACTGCGGGGATTCCTCAAGCTCCTTGATGATGGCCTTGAGGCGTTCCTCGAACTGGCCACGGTACTTGGTGCCGGCCACCACCAGGGAGATGTCGAGCGAGACGATCCGCCGGTCGGCGAGGAAGATGGGGCAATCGCCGCTCGCGATGCGGCTGGCGAGACCCTCCACGATGGCGGTCTTCCCGATGCCCGGCTCCCCGATGAGGACGGGATTGTTCTTGGTGCGGCGGCACAGGACCTGGATCACCCGGTCCAGCTCCTCCGTGCGGCCGATCAGCGGATCGAGGGCCCCGTCGGCGGCGGCCTGGGTGAGATCGCGGGAGAATTCGGCGAGGAGCGGCGTCTCCCGCGCCCGGGCGCCCGATTTCCGCCGTCCGTGATCGAGCGCGATCGCCTCGCGGACCGCCGGCGCGCGCACTCCCTGGCGGGCCAGGATCGCGGCGGCCGCGGACCCGGGTTCCCGGAGCACCCCGAGCAGCAGGTGCTCGGTCCCGACGCTCTCGTGGTTCATCCGGTCCGCTTCCTCGCGGGCGTGTTCGAGGACCCGCTTGGACTCGGCCGAGAGCGGTATCCCGACCGAGGTGGAGACCGTATCCCGCAGCAGGACGTGGCTCTGGACGTCGCTCCGCACCCGTTCGAGCGAGATGTGGAGCCGGCCGGCGACGGCAGCGGGAAGCTCCCGCAGCAGCCCCAGGAGCAGGTGCTCCGGCTCGATGGCATCGCCTCCCAGTTGGGACGCCTCGTGCCGCGCGAAGTAGATCGCACGTTTGGCGCGCTCCGTATATCGCTCGAACAACGTGTCTTCCCCGAAGGGTTCGCAATTTAGCAGCAGGCCCGAAAGGGAAATGGGAAAGCGCTCCAAGCCGTTTCCGCGCTTGCCCGGGATCGGCACTCTGCGGTTTCCGAGCGCTCGGCGCAGCGGCGCCCACCTGGGGGCGGCGCTTCCCGCCGTTTCGCGGTGGAGGAGCGGGGTGCTGCGCGGTCTCGTTGCGCTCCCCGGGCAGCGCCGGCCGGAAGGCCGGCGGCCAGTCCTCCCGGTGGGGGCCCCTTACCGGCTACGTCCTGCCGTCGTGCAGGATCCCGGCCTCCATGCGGTACACCCGGTCGCAGCTCGCCGCGACCTGGGGGCTGTGGCTCGCGATGATCGCGGTAAGCCCGTAGGTTTCGTGGAGGGTGGCGAGCAGTTCCAGGAGCTGGCTGCTCGCGGCGTCGTCGAGGTTTCCGGTCGGCTCGTCGGCGATCAGGAGCGCCGGGTCGCCGGCAACCGCCCGGGCTACCGCCACCCGTTGCTGTTCGCCGCCGCTCAACTCCTCCGGACGATGGTGGAGCCGCTCGCTGAGTCCCAGTTCGCCAAGCAGTCGGGTAGCGCGGTCTTCGGCCGGTTCCCGCGGAACCCGGCGGATGCGCAGCGGCAGCGAAGCGTTCTCCACCGCCGTCAGCTCCGGGAGCAGGCGGTGGTGCTGGAAGACAAATCCCACCTTCCGGTTGCGGAACGCCGCGGCTTCCCGTTCCGTCAACTGCGCCACTTCTTCGCCGGCGAGCCGCAGCGAACCCGCGTCGGGCCGGTCCAGCGCCCCGAGGAGGTGGAGCAGCGTGGTCTTTCCCACTCCGCTCGCGCCGGTGATCGCCACCATTTCGCCCTGCCGGACCTCGAGGTCGAGCCCCCGAAGCACCGAAATGCGTCCGGGGCCCGTTCCGAAAGCCTTGTCGAGCCCGCGGGCTTCAAGCTGCAAACTCATTGGAAGCGGAGCGCGTCGGTCACCACCAGCGACGCCGCCCGGCGCGCCGGATACACGGTGGCCAGGAAACAGACGAGCGGGGCGAAGATGCAGACGAGCGCCACGTCGCCCGGAAGCAGCGTGAACGGAACCGACGTGATCTGGTAGACGTCTTCGGGGATCCGGATGCGGCCGTCGAGGATCCGGCAGGCGACGATCCCGAGCGCGGCGCCGACTCCGGTACCCACCGTGCCGATCACGGCGCCCTGGGCCATGAAGAGCGCCATGATGCTGCGGCGGGTGGCCCCCATGGACCGCAGGATGGCGATGTCCCGGGTCTTTTCCGTCACGGTGACGATCTGGCCGGCCACGATGTTGAGCGCCGCCACTCCCACGATGAAGCTCACGAAGAGCGCGGTGGCCAGCTTCTCGAGCCAGAACGCCGAAAAGAGAGTGGTGTTCAGATCGATCCAGTTGAGCGTCGAATACCCGGGACCGAGCGTCTCCCGAACCCGGGCTTCCAGTTCCCGCACCTGGAACATGTCGGCAGCCCGGGCCTCCACCTGGCTCGCCTCATCCGACCTGCCGGTGAGCCGCTGCGCCTCCCGGATCGGGATCAGCGCGTAGGCGTTGTCATAGTCGTAGAGGCCGAGCCGGAAGGAACCCGCCACCCGGAACCGGCGGGTGGTCGGAACGGTGCCGAGCGGCGTCAGGCGTCCTCCGGGAACCATGAGGCGGATCGTCTCTCCGATACCGGCGCCGAGGGCGATGGCCAACTCCTCGCCAAGGAGCACCGGTGGGGGATCTCCCGGGGTCACGATGCCGAGCTCGGAGAACTCGCCCGCGGTCATGCGGGACGCGAACTCGCTCACCCCGGGCTCGAGCGCCGGGTCCACCCCCTTCAGGGTTACGAGAGCGTCCCGCCGGCCGACCGCGATCGCCTTGCCGTAGACAACCGGCGTGGCCGCCTCGACTCCCGGGACGTTCTGGATCGTCTCCACGGCGTCGCGGTAGTCCGTGAAGCCCTCCGCCGAGAGGCTGTACACCGTGAGATGGGAAAGCGCCCCCAGAATCCGCGCCCGCAGCTCACCCTGAAAGCCCGTCATGATGGCGAGCGCCACCAGCAGGATGGCGACTCCGAGCACCACCCCGAGTGCCGAGATCGCGGAGATCACGGAGATGAACATGCCCCGCTTGCGGAGCATCAGGTAGCGCCCGGCGATCTGGAGCTCGAACGGCAGGGAGGCGAGAGGTCCCTGCCGGGCGGGCCGCTGACTCGCGACCGCGGGATCTTCGCCGGCTTCGCTGGTCACCTGCCCTCGCGTGGCCTGAGATGCGGGAAGAGGATCACGTCGCGGATCGCCGGGGAATTCGTGAGCAGCATGGCGACCCGGTCCACGCCCACCCCGCAGCCGCCGGTGGGGGGCAGCCCGTGACGGAGGGCCTCGATGTAGTCCCAATCCATGGCGTGCTCGTCGCCGGCCTGACGCTTCGCCATCTGCTCGCCGAAGCGCGCCGCCTGCTCGTCGGGGTCGTTCAGCTCGGAGAACCCGTTCGCGATCTCGAGGCCGCCGGCGAAGAGCTCGAACCGTTCCGTGATCCCCGGCTCATCCGGACTCGCCTTCGAGAGGGGCGAAACCTCCACCGGGTAGCCGGTCACGAAGGTGGGCTGCACCAAACGGCGTTCCGCAAGGGCTTCGAAGAGGCTGAGCAGCAGTTTTCCGGCGCTCTCCTCGGGCGGCAGGGGGAGGTCGAGCCGCCGGTGGGCGTCGACCAGCGGGGGAACGGAGCGCAGGTCGCCGCCCTCCAGGGGGACGCCATGCTCGCGGAGCGCCGACCCGGTGATCTCCAACAGGGAAACCCGCGCGAAGGGTTTCTCGAAGCGGATCTCTTCCTCCCCGAACACCGCCGGCTCGCCGGACCGCACCGCGCCGGCCGCCGCGATCACCAGGCGCTCGGTAAGTTCCATCATGTCGGCGCAGTCGCTGAACGCCCGATAGAACTCCAGCATGGTGAACTCGGGATTGTGCCGGGTGGAGAGCCCCTCGTTCCGGAAGTTGCGGTTGATCTCGTAGACCCGCGGGAACCCGCCGACCACGAGCCGCTTCAGATAGAGCTCCGGCGCCACCCGCAGGTAGAGGTCGATCCCAAGCGCCCGGTGCCGGGTCTGGAACGGCCGGGCCGCCGCCCCGGTGGCGAGCGGCTGGAGCATCGGGGTTTCGACTTCGAGAAAACCCTCGCTGTCCATGAAGCGGCGCATCGCCGAGACCATCGCCGCCCGGCTGCGAAACACCTCGCGGGTGCGCGGATTCCCGAGCAGATCCAGGTAACGCTGCCGGTAACGGGTGTCCCGGTCGGTGAGCCCGTGCCACTTCTCGGGCAGCGGCAACAGGGCCTTCGCCAGGAACGTGAGCGCATCCGCCCGGACGGTGAGCTCTCCCGTCCGGGTCCGGAACATGGGGCCGGAGACGCCGACCCAGTCCCCGAGGTCCAGTTGCTTCGAGACCGCGAAGTCGCGCTCGGTGAGCACGTCGCGCCGAACGTGGACCTGGAGCGTTCCGGGTCCTTCGGAAAGCCGCAGGAACGCGGCCTTCCCGAACGACCGGATGGCGACGATCCGTCCGGCGACGGCCACCGTCCGCTCCGCCTCCGGGATGGCCTCGAGACCGTCGCCGTCCAGGTCCCGGTAGGTTCCCCCGGCCTGCTCCAGGGTGTGGGAGGCGGCGAACCGGCTCGGCCAGGCGCGAACCCCGAGGCTTTCGATCTCGGCCAGCTTCCGGCGCCGGTCCCGCTCGTCCCGGTTCATGGCCCGGTCGCGGTCCGAGGGGTTTTCGCTCATCAGCCCTGGTCTTCCCGGGAGCCTTCGACCGCCGGCGCGGCGCCCTTCCCCATCTTCCCCAGGCGCTTGACGACGCCGTCGAGCACCGCGTGGATGAAGGAGGTGGAGTCCTCGCCGGCGTAGCGCCGCGCCACCTCGATCGCCTCGCTCAGCACCACCCGCGGCGGCGTGCTCGCGGTGAGCAGTTCGGCCACCGCCACCCGCAGGACGCTCCGCTCCACCCGTCCCATGTTCTCCTTCCAGAAGGGCTTGGTGGTCTCGTCGAGGCAGCGGTCGATTTCCTCGATGCGCTCCCAGGCGGCGTTCGCCAGTGCCTCCGCAAATTCGAGGTGGGTGTCGCTGGCGCGGGTGAGATCGCGGACGCCGGCCACGGTGGCCGGCGGGGAGCCCGGGTTGGCGTCCCACGAGGAGAGCATCTGCGCGGCCAGTTCGCGTCCGCGCCGGCGCTGGCGCGCAGTCCGAGGATCCATGTCAGCGGGTCCCGCCGCCGGATACCGGCCCCAGGTCCAGGCCGGGCCGCTCTCCAAGGCGCTTCCGGGCGCGGAGCAGTCCCGCGACCGCCCGCGCCGCGTCCTCGCCGCGGTTGCCTTTCGCGCCTCCGGACCGGGCGTCGGCCTGTTCGCTCGTGTCCACCGTGAGCACCGCGTTCCCCACCGGAATCCGGGTACGGATCCCGATCTCCAGGAGTCCCGCGGTCACCGCTTCAGCGAGGTGACGGTCGTGGGAGGTCTCGCCGCGCACGATCGAGGCGCAGGCAACGATCCCGTCCACCCGTCCGGAATCGGCCAGCCAGCCGGCCAGTTGGGCGACTTCGAAGGCCGCCGGCGCCGGATGGCGCGAAACGTCGGCGCCCTCTCCCCGGAGCCAGCTCTCCGCGGCGTCGGCGAGACGAGCCGAGGGCGCGTCCCGCTCCGAAAGCACGATCCCGACGTGAACCCCGGCGAGCGGACCCGCTCTGTCAGGCGCCACGGAACCGCGCCGGGCGCTTCTCCAGGAACGCGCCCGTACCCTCCCGCATGTCTTCGCTGCCCGCGAGCGACGAGAAGAGCGACGCCTCGGTCAGCAGACCGTCCTCCAGCCCGGACAGCCCCGCATCCACGGCGAGGAGCGCGTTGCGCACCGCGAGCGGCCCGTTCGCGAGCACGCGGTCGAGGAGCGCCGCGGCCCCCTCGACCACATCCTCGTGGACGGCGGCCACGAGCCCCGCCGCCAGCCGCCGAAGGCGCCTCCTCGCCCCCGACCGGCTCGCCGGTGAGGATCATGCGGAGCGCCCGCCCCCGGCCGATCAGGCGGGGAAGCCGCTGGGTGCCCCCGTATCCCGGGATCACGCCGAGCTTCACTTCCGGGAGCCCGAGTTTCGCCTTCGGGCCGGCCACCCGCAGGTGGCAGGCAAGCGCGAGCTCGAGCCCCCCGCCGAGCGCGTAACCGCCGATCGCGGCGATGACCGGCTTGCCCGTTCCCTCGACGGTCCGCATGACCTCCTGACCGCGGCGCGCGAACCGGAACGCCGCTTCGGGATCGAGATCCCGCAACTCGGAGATGTCCGCGCCGGCGACGAAGGCCCGGTCGCCGGCGCCGGTGAGGACGATTCCGGCCAGCGCGGAGTCCGCGCCAAGTTCCTCGAAGGTAGCCGCGAGCGCCTCCACCAGGTGCCGGTTCAGCGCGTTGAGGGCGTTCGGCCGATTCACGGTGACGAGGGCGAAGGGATGTCCCTTCCCGGTCTCGCGGCGCTCGCGCAGGAGATTCGGATGCCCGGTCACGCCGCCGCTCCGTTGCCCGTGCCGTTGCCGGCGGCGCTGCCCGCCGCCTCGACGACCATGGCGATTCCCTGGCCCCCGCCGATACACGCCGTGGCGAGGCCGTAGCGCCCGCCGGAGCGCCGCAGCTCGAGGAGGAGCGTGAGCAGCAGCCGGGTTCCGGTGGCGCCCAGCGGGTGTCCGAGCGCGATGGCGCCGCCGTTCACGTTGACGCGGTCGCGGTCGAGCCCGAGTTCCCGCTCGACGGCGAGGTACTGGGGAGCGAACGCCTCGTTCACCTCGATCCGGTCCAGGTCCCCGAACTCGAGGCCGGCCGCCCTCAGCGCCGCCCGGCTCGCGGGAACCGGTCCGAGTCCCATGACCTCGGGAGGGACGCCGGCGGTGGCCCAGGAGACGATGCGTCCGAGCGGCGATCCGGCGCGGACCGCTTCGGTGTCCTCGCGGGCCACCACCAGGGCCGCTCCGCCGTCCACGATGCCGCTCGCGTTACCGGCGGTGACAAGCCCGTCCTTCCGGAAGGCGGGGCGGAGCCGGGCGAGGCCTTCGCGCGTCGTCTGCGGCCGCCGGTGACCGTCCTCGGCGACCACGTGCTCGCCCTTCCGGGTCTTCACGGTGACCGGAACGGTCTCCTCGGCGTGCGCACCGGCCCGGTAGGCCCGGTCGGCCGTCTGCTGACTCCGGAGGGCGTATTCGTCGGAGTCCTCGCGGGTGACCCCGGTCCGCTCCGCCACGTTCTCGGCGGTGTCGGACATGGAAAGCCCGCAGCGGCCGTCGGTAAGCGCGGCGACCAGCGTGTCCTCGAGCCTGCCGTGCCCGAGCCGCAGCCCGGCGCGCGCGCCCCGCACCACGAAGGGCGCCTGGCTCATGGACTCCATTCCCCCGGCGAGGACCACGCCGGCCTCGCCGGCGATCATCTGGTGCGCCGCCGAGATCACTGCCTGGATTCCCGAGCCGCAGAGCCGGTTTACGGTCAGTGCGGGTACGGGATCAGGGACTCCGGCGCGGAGGCCGACATGGCGGGCGCCGTAGATGGCGTCGGAAGTCGTCTGCTGGGCGTTGCCCATGACGACGTGGTCCACCTGTCCGGGGTCCACTCCGGAGCGGTCGAGCGCGCCCTTCGCCGCCTCCGCCCCGAGTTCCACCGCGGTGAGTCCCGCCAGATCCCCCAGGAAGGGGGTCATCGGGGTTCGAGCCCCGCCCACAAACCAGATTCCCACTGCCGGAGCGACAGCGTTTCTGAGGGGGTTCATGGCGGACGAAAGGGTATCGCGGGGATCGCGATCGCCCGGGCCGGGTTCAGGCGATCGCGCGCTGGGAGAGCCGGGCCGGCCTCGCGGCCGGGCGGAACCGGGGCGCGAGAGAAGATAGCGGCAGATCGCCGGGAGTATCAGCGCCCGCGAAAGGGATTCAGGACGCGGAGGTCCCCGAACCGCTGCCCGTGCTGGAGGTCTTCCGTCAGCAATACGGTCGCGCGCGCTTCGATCGCAGTCTCCACAATGAGCGAGTCCCAGTAACTGAACGCGGAGGCCAGTTGGCGTTCCATCGCATTCCGGACCAGCACCCGATGAACGGGCCACACCTCAAAACGTCCCAACCGGTCGGCAGCCTCGAGTGCCTGCTCCGGAGCCAGCGGACGCCGCAGCTTCCGCGTCACGACATGGAAGAACTCCCCGAGAACCTGGACACTCAGGATCCGTTCTCCGGATCTCTCGGCAAGGAGGTCCCTGGCCAGAGCCTGTTTCTCCGGAAAGTCGTCGTCGAACAGATAGACGAGGACATTGGAGTCCAGGAAGCACCGTTCATCGACCATGGAGGTCGTCCCGCTTCCAGGTCCGGTTCCCCGACTCATCGCGAGTCCCCTGGTGTGCCGCCGCTACCGGACGCGGGGTCCGGGAGAGACGAATCAGGCTCTCGATGGCTTCTCTCTGCTCTCTGGCCGCTTCCTCGACCACCCGTTGGAGCGGCCGGGCCATATCGGCATACGTCGTCAGGTGTTCACGCAGTACGGCGTTCACGGAGGTGTCTTCCTCGATCGCCCGAATGCGGGCTCGCTTGAGGACCTCGGGGTCCACGGTGATGGTCAAGTTCATGTGGACGACTCCACATCGAGAGCGTAACACGGATTCCGTGTTACACGAGCCCCGGAATGGACGGGTATCCGCAATGCGCCGGCAGCGGAGAAAGGCAGGCCCGGTCACCGGGTGGATGCCTACACCGCCCGGTTACGATTCCGGAATGGTCGAGGCGCGGGCGGGAGCGAGCGCCCGCCACGGGCCCCGGGCCGGCAGCCGCGAAGGGTGGGGGCCCCTGCTCTATAGCGGTCTGGGCCTCATGGTCCCCGGACTGGGGCACATGGCCCTCGGACGGCGGGGCACGGGGGCCGTCTTCCTGGTGAGCATCGGGTTGCTGTTCGTCTCCGGCATCCGGATGGAGGGCGAGCTCTTTCCCTTCGAGGCCGCAGCCCCGCTGACCCTCCTCGCCGGACTTGCCGAAGTGGGATCCGGCGCGTTTTACGTCGCGGCCCGCATGCTCGGGCTCGGGACCGGGAATCCGGAAGCACCCACCTACGAGTACGGGTACGCCTTCCTCATCGTCGCGGGACTCCTCAACATGCTGGTGGTCCTCGATGCGTGGGACATCGCCACGGGAGCCAAGGGATCGGCGGACGACCCGGCCTCGACCGACGAGGCCCGGAGCGCTGCCCGATGACTCATCTCGCGGCGCTCATCCTTTTTGCCGCGCTCGTCTCCCCCGCTTTTGCCTGCCTGATGCGCGAGGGATGGGCGGCCCGGCTCCGCTTCACGCTCTGGGCCTTTCTCAGCTTCGTCGGATTCGCGGTCGGAATCGGCTGGGTCATGTACCTGGCGGGCGGCTGACCCGAGTCCAGCAACGCTGTCGCAATGGCGGGACTGCCGGTCCTCGGGATTGCAGTCCTCATCGGGATCGCCTGGGCCATCTCGACCGACCGCCGCCGCTTCCCGTGGAAAGTGGTCGCCTGGTCGCTTGCCATCCAGGTGGCGTTTGCGCTGCTGGTCCTCAAGACCTCGGCAGGCGCCGCGGTTCTCTCCGCCGTCGCGAACGGCGTGGATCTCGCGCTCCAGCAGGCGAACGCCGGCATCGAGCTCCTCTTCGGGCCGCTCGCCGACAGGGAGCGATTCGGCGTCATCCTGGCAATCTCGGCGCTTCCCGCCATCGTCTACGTGGCGTCGGTGTTCTCGGTCCTCTACTACCTGGGCATCCTGCAGCTCGCCGTCGTCGGCATGGCCAAGGTGATGGTGCGGACCTTCGGAACCAGCGGAGCGGAGACGCTCGCCGCCGCCGGCAACGTGTTCATGGGCCAGACGGAGGCGCCGCTGCTGGTGGCCCCCTATCTCGAACGGATGACGCGGTCGGAACTCCACGCGGTCATGGTCTCGGGGATGGCCACGGTGTCGGGCGGGATGCTCGCCGCCTACATCGCACTGGGAGTGGACGCCCGTTTCCTGCTGGCGGCCAGCCTCGTGAACGCTCCCGCGGCACTGATGATGGCCAAGGTCATCGTCCCCGAAACCGGGAAGCCGGAAACCGCCGGACGCGTCGAACACCGGGTGGAGCGCGGCGAGGTGAACCTCATCGATGCGGCAGCCACGGGGGCCTCCGCGGGAATGAAGCTGGTATTGAACGTGGTCGCGATGCTGATCGCGTTCCTCAGCATCGTGGCGCTCATCAACTTGCCGCTCGGCGCGGTAGGCCTGTCGCTCTCGGACATTCTGGGATGGGTTTTCGCGCCGATCGCCTTCCTGGTGGGCGTTCCGGCCGCCGAGGTCAATACCGTCGCCGCCTTGCTCGGAAAGAAAGTCATCCTCAATGAGTTCGTGGCCTATCTCGACCTGACCGCGCTCAAGGCCGCCGGAACGCTGTCCGCGAAGAGTGAAGTCATCGCGACGTTCGCCCTGTGCGGCTTCGCGAACCTCGGCTCGGTCGGCATTCAGATCGGAGGCATCGGGGCGATCGCGCCGGGGCGCAAGAAGGACCTGGCCCGCCTCGGCCTGCGGGCCCTCGCCGGAGGGACGCTCGCGACCCTCGTCACCGCCGCCATCGCCGGCATGCTCACCGGGACACCGTGAAGACCGAAATCGCGGCGCAACTCCGTCTTGCGGCCGGCGTCGTCCGCGACTGGCGCGGCGGCGCGCCCTTCCCCGGGGTCGGGATCGTGCTGGGCTCGGGTCTTGCGACGGCCGGAGGCGCGCTCGCGCAGGCCACGTCCCTGCCCTTCGGGGAGATTCCCGGGCTCTCGGCGTGCTCCGCGCCCGGACACCAAAGCCGATTGGTGGTGGGCGAACTCGGAGCGGACACGGGCCCCCCGCTCCCGGTCGCGGCGCTGCTCGGAAGACACCACCTCTACGAGGGCTGGACCCCCGACGAAGCGGTCTTCGGCGTCAGGCTCCTCGGGGCCGTCGGCGTCCGGCGACTCGTCCTGACGGCCGCGGTGGGCGCCATCCACCCCGAACTCCGGGTGGGGGAATTCCTGAGGATTGACGACCACCTCAACCTGACCGGAGTCGGCCCCCTCGACGGCCCCGAACCCCCCCCTCACCCGGCCGGAGGCCGGCCCCCGCGATCGCCCCGACCGGGGCCCCGAGCCGCGCTTTCCCGCCCTGACACGGGCGTGGGACGAAAGACTCGGGGCCGCACTCGAACGGGCGGCCGCCCGGCTCGGGATGCCGCTGCTGTCCGGCGTCTATGCCGGCGTGCGGGGACCGCAGTTCGAGACCCCGGCCGAGATCCGGATGCTGCGGACGCTGGGGGCGGACGTCGTGGGCATGTCCGTGGTGCACGAGGCCATTGCGGCCCGGCACCTGGGGATCCGGCTCGCCGGGCTCGCTTTCGCCTCCAACCTGGCCGCGGGAATGGGGAAAGGTCCCCTGGACTCCGCGCACGTGAACGAGGCCGCCGCGCGGGCGGCGCCGGATCTGGTGCGGCTGCTCGGCGCGGCCGCCGGGGAGCCGGAATTCCGGGGCGACTGAGGCGGCCTGGAGCCTCGTCCTCCGCCCGGGCGACACCTCGCTGCAGCGCGGCGTTCCCTCAGAGCGATCCGACGTAGGGGAGGTGGCGGTAGCGGCCGGCGTAATCGAGACCGTAGCCGACCAGGAACCTGTCGGGCACGATGAAGCCCGTGAAGTCCGCCTGGATGGCGACCCTCCGGCGGGACGGCTTGGAAAGGAGCGCCGCGCTGGCCACGGAGCGTGGCCCCGCCCCGTTCACGGCACGCAGCAGCGCTTCCAGCGCAATCCCGGTGTCCACGATGTCCTCCACGATCAGCACGTCACGGTCGGTGAGGGTCTCGGGGTGGTAGAGCTCGACCGCGGGGACTCCCGGCTCGGTGCCGTCCCCGTAGGACGCCACCCGGCAGAAATCCACGGTCACCTCGATTCCCCGGGCATGGAATTCGCGCACCAGATCGGCCGCGAACACGAACGCGCCGCGGAGAACCACCAGGAGATGCAGATTGCGGCCGGCGTTCGCGGCCGCGATCTCTTCCGAGAGCGATTTCACGCGAGCGGCGATGACGCCTGCCGAAAGGATCTCCGGCGGGTTCGCGGCCCCCTCGCGGTCCGGGGGAGTCAATGGGCGCGGACCCGAGTCAGCCGGTCGGGAACAGGCCGAAGGTGACGCTGATGACGCCGATCGCCTCGACCGGCTCGCCGTCCTTGAGCGCCGGCTTCCAGCGGTAGAGGAGCGCGTGTTTGCGGGCCGTCTCGACACAGACCCGGCACCCCGACTTGATGACTCCCAGCACCTCGGTCGTCCCGTCCAGCTTGACGAGCACCTGGAGCATCACCTCGCCGGTGATCTTGCGGCGGCGCGCCGATTCGGGATACGGCGGTTCGGGCGGCTCGTAGACGAGCCGCGGCTCCACGTCGTAGCCGCCCGGGCTGTAGGCGCCGCCGCCCGATCCACCCCCGTACCCGGGGCCGACTCCCCATCCCTGCCCCTCACCGGTGCCGATCCCCTCACCGCCGCCGATTCCGCCGCCGGTCCCGGCGCTCGGCGCCGTGTCCCGCCCTCCGTAGTCACCGAAGTCGTCGAGCGAGAGTCCGGGAAAATCCTCCGCCTGCGGTGAGAACACCCCCCCGAGCAGAATGTCCGTCAGGTCCGGCTCGTCGGCGAGGTTCTCGAGGTCCTCGAACCGGAGCGGACGCGGCTTCCGCGGGGCGATCGGCGCTTCCCGCGGGGCCTCCGGCTCCGCTTGCGGGGTTGCCTGTTCCACCCGGACCGGGATGTAGGCGCTGATGCGCTCCCCGCGGCTACCGCCTCCACCGCCGCCGCCGCCGGCGCCTTCACCGCCCGCCACCCGGAACTGGAAGATGGGACTGCCCGTCATTCGGTCGTCGGACGAACTCAGGAAATTGAACCCCGGCAGAAACAACAAGGCGACGAGCGCGAGATGGAAAACTACGGAAGCGATTGCCGAGCGCTGCTTCCAGATAGGCTCGGCGGGGCCGGATGCCGCGCCGCCCGAGGCAAGGCCGGCCAGCCAGCCTTCCGAGCGGCGCACCGGGGCGGGAGTTCCGGTGCCTTCTGCGGTTTCCATCGCGCTTTCCCGCCTCCCTGCCTCACCCCAACCGACCAATGCTAGCAGCCTGTGGCAAAACTCCCGCGGCGTGCGAGCGGCGATGCGTCCCGGCTGAACCGCCCCCCCACCGGGAGAACTGGCGCCTTGCGGCGCTCTCGCTTGCGGTCGGAGTGCGCCCGGTATTCCTCCCCCACGCGCCCTGTCAGCCGGGCGCCTCGCGGCTCCCGGCGCTCACGCGGGTTCCACCACAGTTGCTGACAGCCCGGCGGAATGGGCGGCGGCGCCCGGACCCGGCCTCCCTACCCGCAGGTTTCGGCTATCCCCGCGAAACCGGTCCGGCCGAATCGAGAACTTCGTCCGTGTGTTCGCCGCGTAGGGGTGGCGGGCCGGCCGCGGTGTGGTTTTGTCCGTCGAACTGAATCGGATTCCCGACCAGGCGGAGCGACCCGATGACGGGATGTTCGCGGTCCACCACCATGCCCCGCGCCTTGAGCTGGGGACTGTTCAGGATCTCGGCGACGCTTCGCACCCGCCCAACCGGGATGCCCGCCTCGTCCAGCACCCGTTCCCAGTCGGCAACGCCCCGGGATCGGAACACCGGCTCCAGCAGGGCGCGCAGTCCGGGCCGGCGCCGTACCCGGTCCGGGTTTTTCTCGAATTCCGGACGGTCCAGCTCGGGCGCGGCCACGGCGCAGAACCGCTTCCAGAGGGTGTCGTTGCCGACCGCCACGATGACGTGCCCATCGTCTGCCTCGAAGCTCTCGTAGGGCGTCAGGGAGGGGTGATTGTTGCCGCTGCGGACCGGCTCCTCTCCCGTCAGCAGGTATCCCTGCGCCTGGTAGCAGAGCGTCGCCACCACCGAGTCGAAGAGCGCCACGTCCACCCGCCGTCCCCGGCCGTCGCGTTCTCTCGCGAAGAGCGCCGCCAGGACGCCGGAACTGGCCATCATCCCGGCGCAGATGTCGGCGAGCGACGCCCCCAACTTGGTAGGCGGCCCCTCCGGCGGACCGGTAAGGCCCATCCAGCCGGCCTCCCCCTGCATGACGGCGTCGTAGCCGGGCTTCGAGGAGAGCGGCCCGTACTGGCCGTAGGCCGAGACCGAGCACCAGATCAGGCGCGGGTGGCGGCGCTGCACGTCCTCCGGGGCGAAGCCCAGGCGCGCGAGCGTCCCCGGCCGGAAGTTCTCGACCAGCACGTCGCTCGTCGCGATGAGCCCCGCGAGCGCTTGTGAGCCCTCCTCGGTCTTCAGGTTCAGGACGACGCTCTTCTTCCCCCGGTTGACCGCGAGGAAATAAGCGGCCTCGCCACCGCCGAAGGGAGGACCCCAGGTGCGGGTGTCGTCCCCGCCCGGCGGTTCGATCTTGATCACTTCGGCGCCCAGATCCGCCAGCATCATGCTGGCGTAGGGACCGGCCAGGATTCGGGAAAGGTCGAGGATCCGGACTCCCGCGAGCGGAGCGCCTGCCGCCGGCGGCGCCGCGCCGGAATCGGGAGTCAACGGAGCGCGGCCTCGGTGGCGGTGAGCGCCCGGTCGAGGAGGACCAGGGCGTCGTCGATGTCGGACTTCCCGATGTTCAGCGGCGGAGAGATTCGGACACAGTTGCCGTAGAGCCCGCCCTTTCCGATCAACAGCCCGCCGTCCCGCGCCTTCTGCAGGAAGCAGGTGGTGAACACGGCGTCCGGCGTCTTGGTCCCCCGGTCCTCCACGAACTCGAGCGCCTGCATGAGCCCCTTGCCCCGGACGTCGCCGATCGCCGGGTGGGCCTCGGCGAGTTCCTCGAGTCCACCCCGGAGGTGGGCTCCCATTCGTTTGGCGTTCTCCGCGAGGTTCTCGCGTTCGACCACCTCGAGCACCGCTCCCGCGGCCGCCATGCTCACCGGATTGCCGCCGAAGGTCGACAGGGTATTGCCCTGCACCGTGGCCGCGACTTCGTCGGTGGCGACCGTGGCCCCCACCGGCACCCCGTTTCCGAGCCCTTTGGCATAGGTGACGATGTCCGGCTCCACCTCCCAGTGGTCGATGCCGTTCAGCTTGGCGCCGGTGCGGCCCCACCCCGTCTGGACCTCGTCGCAGATGAAGATCCCGCCGTAGCGGCGCACGATGTCGACGGCAACCTCGAAGTAGCCGGGCGGGGGTGTGATGAACCCGCCCACTCCCTGGATCGGCTCGGCGATGAAGCCCGCGACCCGGCCCGAGGTGGTGGTCTGGATCACGTCCTCGATGTCCCGGGCGCAGCGGAGATCACAGGAGGGATATTCGAGGCCGAAGGGACAGCGGTAGCAGTAGGCGTTCGCCACGTGGCGGACACCGGCAGCGGCACTGGCGCCGAGACGCCAGGGCGCCTGCCCGGTGGCGCCCATCGTCAGCCGGCTGCGGCCGCTGTACCCGTGGCGGAGAGCGATCACCTCGGAGTTTCCGGTATGCAGCTCGGCCATGAGGAGGGCCATCTCGTTGGCCTCGGTGCCCGAGTTCGTGAAGAAGCTCTTCCGGCAACCCCCTGGAGACAGGCGCGCGAGACGCTCGGCCAGTTCCACCATCGGCTGGTTCGGGAACATGGTGGTCACGTGCTGGAGGGTGTCCACCTGCTCCCGGACCGCCTGGTTCACCTCCGGGTGGCAGTGACCGAGGCCAACGGTGAGGATCCCGCCGAAGAAGTCCAGATACCGGTTGCCGTCCGAGTCCCAGACGTGCTGCCCCTTCCCCCGGACGATGGGCATGGGCTCGTCGTAGAAAGTCTGAACCGCCGGCAGGATGTAGCGGCGGTGCGCGTCCCGGATGGCCTGAGTGCTCAGGGGCGGACGACAGGCGGGTGGAGTTTCCTCCTGTGACACGGATTCGGGCTGATTGGGCATCCGGTCATTCTCCCACGGCGGACCGTTAACGCATCAACGCGCCGTGCTGGAGTTCGCGGAGATGGTCCCGCAGCCGGGCCGCGCGCTCGAATTCCAGTTCGCGCGCCGCCTTCTTCATCTCTTTCCGGAGCCGGGCGACCTCGCGCTCGAGAGCCTCGGGATGGTCCGGCGGGGGTTCGAGGAGCCCCATGGCCCGGTCCCAGTCATCTTCCTCGGCTGCCGCCCTCCCCGCCGACTCGGGCGCGAACGCCTCGGCAACGTCCTTCACGACGGTGCGGGGCACGATCCCGTGCTCCTCGTTGTACGCCTGCTGGAGCGCACGCCGGCGGCGGGTTTCGCCAAGCGCCCGCTGCATGGAGCCGGTCTCGTGGTCGGCGTAGAGGATGGCCCGGCCGCTGGCGTGCCGGGCCGCCCGGCCCACCGTCTGGATCAGGGCGCCCTCGGAGCGGAGGTATCCCTCGCGATCGGCGTCCAGGATCGCCACCAGCGATACCTCCGGCAGATCGAGCCCCTCGCGCAGGAGGTTGATCCCGATCAGCACGTCGAACTCGCCGAGCCGGAGGGAGCGGAGGAGCTGCACCCGCTCCAGGGTGTCGATGTCGGAGTGCAGGTAGCGGCAGCGCACCCCGAGCTCGTGGTAATACTCGGACAGATCCTCTGCCATCCGCTTCGTCAGGGTCGTGACCAGCACCCGCTCCCCGCGGGCCACGGTGTCCCGGATTTCGCCGAGCAGGTCGTCCACCTGGTCGCCTGCCGGACGCACCTCGACCTCGGGATCGAGCAGCCCGGTCGGGCGGTTGATCTGCTCGACCACGGCGCCGCCGACGGCATCGAGTTCGTAAGGCCCGGGGGTCGCCGAGACCGAGATCGCCTGCCCGACCCGCTGTTCCCACTCGTCGAACGAGAGCGGCCGGTTGTCGAGTGCCGAGGGAAGCCGGAATCCGTGTTCCACGAGGGTGCGCTTCCGCGCCTGGTCACCCGCGAACATGCCGCGGATCTGGGGGTACGTCTGGTGACTCTCGTCCACCACGATGACCGCGTCCCGCGGCAGGTAGTCCATCAACGTCGGCGGCGGCTCGCCGGGAGCGCGCCCGGTGAAATGGCGCGAATAGTTCTCGATCCCGTGGCAATGGCCCGATTCGGCAAGCATGTCCAGATCGAAGAGCGTCCGCTGCATCAGGCGCTGCGCTTCGAGCAGCTTCCCTTGCTCGAGCAGTTTGGGGTGGTGCTCGTCGAGTTCCTCGCGGATCGTGATCAGCGCCCGGGCGAGGTCCTCTTCCCGTGCCACGTAGTGGGTGCGCGGGAAAAGGGTCACCCGGCTTTCCCGCGAGAGTTCGCGGCCGGTGAGCGGGTCGAAGCGGGACAGACGTTCGACTTCATCGCCGAAGAGCCGCACCCGGAGGCCGAGGTCTTCGTACCCGGGCACGATCTCCACGGTGTCGCCCCGCACGCGGAAACGGCCGCGCTCGAGGGAGGCGTCGTTACGCTCGTACTGCATCTCGACCAGCTTGCGAAGGAGCGCCTGGCGGGACGGAAACTCGGTCCCCTCCTCGAACACGACGAGCATCCCGTAGTAGGCCTCCGGCGACCCCAGGCCGTAGATGCAGGAGACGCTCGCCACGATCAGCACGTCGCGGCGCTCGAAGAGCGACCGGGTCGCCGACAGCCGGAGACGGTCGATCTCCTCGTTGATCGTGGCCTCCTTCTCGATGTAGGTGTCGCTGGCCGGCACGTAGGCCTCGGGCTGGTAGTAGTCGTAGTAGCTGACGAAGTACTCGACGGCGTTTTCCGGGAAAAAGCTCCGGAACTCCTGGTACAGCTGGGCGGCGAGGGTCTTGTTGTGCGCGATGACGAGTGCGGGCCGATTGACGGCCTCGATGACCCGCGCAACGGAGTACGTCTTCCCCGAACCCGTGACGCCGAGCAGCACCTGGTTCGGATCGCCCCGGCCAAGCCCCTCGGCAAGGTAGTCGATGGCCTGCCGCTGGTCGCCGCGCGGCTCGAACGGGCTTACCACGCGGAAGGGACGAGCCGTCTTCCCCGGAGGCAGTCCGGGACGGGCATAGGGGGCCGCGCGCTCCGCCGGTCCGGCGAATCGGGAAGTACCGGTGGGCATTCGCCGTCAAACGCCTCCGTCAACCGCCTCCGGGAGCGCCCGGTTCAGAACGATTCGTCCGGTTGAACGTCGTCCTCGGTCATCCCCCGGAACTCCAGCACCCGGAGCATGGTCCGGTGAACCATGACGTCCGGCGTGGAAGCTCCCGAGGTCACGCCGATCCGCAGCGGTCCCTCCGGCAACCAGCCCCGCTGCACACGCGGCTCCGGCCCATGCCCCGAGCCGGGTGCGGGCCGGCAGCGGATTTCGTCCACGGACAGCAGGCACTCGGGACCGGCAATGTGGTAGCTCGGCAATCTCCGGTTGCAGATCGCCGCCAGGTTGGCCGTGTTGGACGAGTTGAACCCGCCGACCACCAGCATCAGGTCGAGGTCTTCCCGGAGCAGCTCGAGAACCGCATCCTGGCGCTCCTGGGTGGCGCTGCAGATCGTGTCGAAGGATCGGAACCGAGCGGCAAGATCGTCCTCGCCGTAGCGCCGGGCCATGGAGTCCCGGAGCACTGCCGCAATCTCCAGCGACTCGCTGGCGAGCATGGTGGTCTGGTTCGCCAACCCGATCCTGGCCAGATCCCGATCAGGGTCGAAACCGGATGAGCAAGCGGGAGCGAAGCGCCCGATGAACGCGCCGCGGGTGAGCGCCGCCGCACCGCCGTTCCCACCGGCCTCGATGTAACGGCAAACCTCCTGTGTCTCGGCCATGTCACGGACGACCAGAAACGTTCCGGCGCGGGAGGTCGTCGCCCGCGTCTCCTCGTGGGCGTACTTTCCGTGAACGACCGAGGTGAAGCCGTCGCGCTTGTAGCGGTCCACGTTCTTCCAGACATTCATGACCGAACCGCAAGTGGTGTCCACCAGGATGGAACCCTTCCGGCGGAGCACGTCCAGTTCGCTGGTGGGCACCCCGAAAGCCGGGAGCAGGACCACGTCCTGCGGGCCGACCTCGGCAAATTTCGCCTCCGGCGATCCGGTATCCAGGAACAGGATGTCGAACTCGGAGAGGCGGCGGTTCACGTACGGGTTGTGGATGATTTCGCCCGTCAGGAAAATCCGCCGCTCCGGAAAACGCAGGCGGGCCTCGTAGGCATACTCGATGGCCCGGTCCACTCCGTAACAGAAACCGAATTCGTGCGCGATCAGGAAGCGGATCTCGCCGGCCCGGAGGCGATAGTCGTGATCGCGGGCGAAGCGGATCAAATGTCCCCGGTAGTCCTCCGTGAGCGGCTCGATGATCTCTTTCCGCAACCCGAGACCCCGGCGATAGTGGATGCCCGGCGGCGGCAATTTGGCGCTCGGAGGCGACAACTCCGCGCTACCGGATCGCGGCCCGGAGTCTTCAACGGTCGGCACGCTCCGAATGATACGCTTTCGGTTCATGCAGGATGTCCTGATCACCGGGCCCCGGAAGCGCCAGCCGAAGATCCTCGCGTACGTGGACGCCGGCAAGTGTTTCGGCCGCGGGTGCGAGATGTGCATCGCCGTCTGCCCCGTCAAGGACTGCATCACCCTCGTTCCGGATCCCGAACCCCGCTCCGTGGCGCAGGTCTGCGAGGTGAACGTCGAGACCTGTATCGGCTGTCAGCTTTGCGCGAAATTCTGCCCGCCCGACTACGACGCGATCCACATGTTTCCCCACGACGAGGGGATGCGCCTCGCGGACGAACGCGACCGGACCTACGAGTACCGGCAATACCGGAAGAAACCGGGCGAAGCGCTCGCGCGCTGACCGGCCGGGAGCACCGGCCGCCCCCCGGTGGGGTGTGAAGAGCGTTGCTCTCGGCGCCTTGGGACTCTGCCGTCTGCTAACATTTTTCGGCCCCTTCCCTGATGGTTCGGATCGCGATTCTTCACGTCCCCATGAAGACTCCCGTTGGCTGGCGGTCCGCTAAATTCCTGTCCCGCTGATGTCCGACGATCAAGTTTCGCGCTCCAACGGCAGGGACACGGGCAGCGTCGCCGGAACATCCTCGGGAACCGTAGAACGGATCGAGGAGCGGACCGGGGAAGCCGCGAACGGAAACGGGCGGGATGCGGTCGTAGAGGGCGAACCCGAAGACATTCCGGCGCTTGGTCCTGAAGAGCTGAAAGCCGCCTACCGGGTGATGCTCACCGCCCGGGAGGTGGACCTGAGGGAGATAGCCCTCAAGCGGCAGAACAAGGCGTTCTTCCAGGTCAGCTCCGCGGGCCACGAGGCCGTTACCGCCGCCGCCGCCGCCCTGCTCCGGCCCAGGACCGACTGGGTCTACGCGTACTACCGGGACCGCGCCCTCGCCACCGGGCTGGGCCTGACGCCGCTGGAACAGCTCGCGGCTTCCTGGGGCGCCGCGGCCGATCCCTCCTCCGGCGGGAGGCAGATGCCGTCGCACTTCTCGAAGCGCTCGCTCGGCCTGACCGTCCACTCGAGTTGCGTGGGAACACAGTTTCTGCACGCGGTCGGCACGGCGCACGCGGAGCGATACCTGAGCCGGCATCGAATCCCGGGACTCCCGGCGGCGCCGAACGGAGACGGGATCGTCCTGGTGAGCGGCGGCGACGGCGCGACCAGCGAGGGGGAGTTCTGGGAGTCGCTGAACAGCGCCTCGCTCCGGCGACTGCCGGTTCTGTTCCTCATCCAGGACAACGGTTACGCCATCTCGGTGCCGGTGGAACACCAGACCGCGGGCGGCGCCATCGCGCCGCTCGCCCGGGGCTTCCCCGATCTGAGGGTCCTCGAGTGCGACGGCTGCGACTACGAGGACTCCTACCGGACCCTTCAGGAAGCGTTCGACTACGTCCGCTCGGGCGAGGGACCGGCCCTGGTCCAGGCCCGCGTGGTCCGCCTGCTCCCCCACTCGCTCTCGGACGAGGACCGGGACTACAAGACGGCGGCGGAACGCGAATCGGACCAGGACCGGGACCCACTCGCCCGCCTGCGGGATCGGCTCACCGCGTCGGGGGCGGCCACCCGGGAGGAACTCGACGGTCTCCGAAAGCGCACCCAGGCCGAAGTGGCGGGGGGCGGCCCCGCCGCCCCCCCCCCCCCCCCGCCCGCCTGCGGGATCGGCTCCCCGCGTCGGGGGCGGCCACCCGGGAGGAACTCGACGGTCTCCGAAAGCGCACCCAGGCCGAAGTGGCGGCGGCGGCCACCGATGCCCTCGCCCTGCCCTGGGCCCACCCGGACACCGCCTGCGACCACCTCTACAGCCCGGACGTGGATCCTTGTTCCTCGCAGTTCGAGACGGAGCCCCGGTTCGCCCCGGATGCGAAGCCGGGCACGATGGTGGATCTGATCAACGCGACGCTCCACTCCGAGATGGCCCGCGATCCCCGGGTCGTGGTGTTCGGACAGGACGTGGCGGACGCGAGTCGCGAGCAGATCCTCCGGGAGGTCAAGGGCAAGGGCGGGGTCTTCAAGGTGAGCTACGGGCTCCAACGCGAGTTCGGATCGGAGCGCGTTTTCAACAGTCCCCTCGCCGAGGCCACCATCGTGGGACTCGGACTCGGAATGGCGGTGCGCGGCCTGCGTCCGGTCGCGGAAATCCAGTTCCTGGACTACATCTGGCCGGCCTACATGCAGATCCGGAGCGAACTCGCCAGTCTTCGCTGGCGTGCGAACAGCAACTACAGCGCCCCGCTCGTCGTGCGGGTCCCGACCGGCGGCTACCTGACCGGCGGCGCCGTCTATCACAGCCAGTCTGCCGAAGTGCTCTTCACGCATCTTCCGGGACTGCGGGTGGTGCAGCCCTCCACCGCGCTGGACGCCGCGGGACTGCTTCGCACCGCGATTCGCTGCGAAGACCCGGTCATCTTCCTCGAACACAAGCACCTCTACCGGCAGACCTACAACAAGAGTCCGGACCCCGGACCCGACTTCATGATCCCCTTCGGGAAGGCGAAGACGGTGCGGGCCGGCGAGGACCTCACGCTGGTGACCTTCGGGGCGCTCGTCCACCGGGCCGAAACGGCCGCCAGGAAGGCCGCCGCCGACGGGATCTCGGTCGAGATCCTGGACCTTCGTTCCCTCGCTCCCTACGACTGGGAGGCGATTCGCGAGAGCGTGGGGCGCACGAGCCGCGTCCTGGTGGCCTACGAGGACACCCGCAGTTTCGGTTACGGCGCGGAAATCGCGGCCCGCATCGCCGATGAGCTGTTCGACCAACTCGACGCTCCCGTACGCCGGGTCGCAGCCAAGGACACCTGGGTTTCCTACAATCCTGATGTCGAATCCGGGACGCTGCCGCAGGCGGAAGACCTGCTGGCCGCCATCCGGGATCTCGCCGAGTACTGAGTCGGCCGGAACGCCGGCGGCCTCCGCGATAGGCTGGCGGCAGCTTGTCCGTACAGGTCTTCCAGAGTCCCTCCGCCCAGGTCGAACCGCTGCCGGAAGCCCGGGACACGAATCCGCTGAGCGTTCTCACCGAGAACGAACGGCTGCACTTCGGCGCGGTCCATCAGGTCGCGCGGGCGGAAGTGGCCCCGCTCACGCGGCAGATGGAAGGGGACGGGCAGATTCCGCCTGCACTGATCCAGACGCTGACCCGTTACGGATTCTTCGGCGTCGCCGTTCCCGAGCAGTTGGGAGGCAGCGGGCAGAACTTCTTCGAGGTCGTCCTCACGGTGGAGGCGCTCTCCCAGGCAGACGCCGCGGTGGGGCTCCTGGTGGACGTTCACAACACGCTCATCGCGGGCGGGATCAGCCGTTTTGGCCGGCAAGACCAACGCTTGCGCTATCTCCCGAAGCTCGCCAGCGAGTGCATCGGCGCGTTCTCGCTCTCTGAAGCGCACTCGGGCAGCGACGCCTTCGCGCTCCGGACCACCGCCACCCGCGTGGAGGGCGGTTTCTTGCTGAACGGTGCGAAAGCGTGGGTCTCCGGGGGCCGGGAAGCGGGCCTCTTCCTGATCTTCGCCCGGGCGTCCGGCCCTGAAGGTGGGCCGCCGGAAATGGGCATCACCGCCTTTGTGGTGGATCGGCAGAGCGATGGCCTGACGGTGGGTCCCCCGGAGTCCAAGGTGGGCCTCAAGGCATCGAGCACCACCCCGGTGTTCCTCAAGGACTGTTTCGTTCCGGATGACGCGGTGCTCAGCAAGGTCGGAGACGGCCAGCGCCTGGCCATGAGCCTCCTGAACGACGGACGCATCGGCATTGCCGCCCAACTGGTGGGCATCGGTCAGGCCGCCCTGGAACTCGCCGTCGCCTACGCCCGGGAGCGCGAGGCATTCGGCAGGAAGATCGGCAAGAACCAGGCGGTAGCGTTCGCTCTGGCGGACGCGGCGACGCAGGTGGAGACCGCCCGTCTTCTCACCTGGAACGCGGCGCGGCTGGCCGATCAGTCGAATGAAGTCCGCTACGCGGCGGCGATGGCCAAACTGACCGCCCAGCGCATGGCGGAATCGGTGACTTCACTCGCGATCGAAATCCACGGCGGTACGGGATACACCACGGACTGCCTCGCCGAAAAACTCTGGCGGGACGCCAAGGCGGGAACGATCTACGAGGGAACCGAGAACATGCAGCTCACGACCATCGCCCACGGGCTGCACCTCTGATTCACCACCGGGCAGAGGCGCTACTCCAGACTGCGCGCGGTACGGGTGATCTCGCGCCAGGCGCCTTGGACGTGAACGCGGGTCGTGCTGGTCTGCGCCACGACCATCCGAAGCGCAATACCGGCCGGAAGACGGGTGTGGGTCAGATAGAGGCGGCCTGACGCGTTCAGGGTGTGCAACAGGCGCAGGTTGAGGTCGTCCTGATCCGCACCCGGCCGGCGGTACCGAAACGTAACGTGGTTCAGGGGAGCGGGAGTCAGCACCTCGAAGTCGTCCGCTTCCTCGACGTAGCGCAAGAACTCCTGGCCCAGCGCGACGTGGGCGCGGATGTGCCGCCGGAGTCCCTCGGCGCCGTAGTGACGCAGCACCAGCCAGAGCTTGAGCGCCCGGAACCGCCGTCCGAGCGGGATGTGCCAGTCCCGGTAGTCGATGACGGCTCCTGCCTCCGAGGCCCGATTCTTCAGGTATTCCGGGGTCACCGAGAGCGTTTCGACGAGCGCCCGGCGGTCCCGAACCCAGAAGGCGTCGCAGTCGAAGTTCGTGAACATCCACTTGTGCGGGTTGAAGCAGTAGGAGTCCACGGTTTCGACCCCCGCCTGCAGGTGGCGGAACTCCGGGCAAAGGAATGCCGTCCCGGACATCGCGGCGTCCACGTGGACCCAGATCCCATGCTCGCGCGCGATTCGTCCGATCTCCTCCAGGGGATCGAACGCCCCGGTTGAGGTGGTTCCAAGGGTCACGGCCACGAAACACGGAATGCGGCCGGCAGCCAGGTCCTCTCCGACCAGGGCCGAAAACGCCTCCGGCCGAGCCGCCCGCGTCTTCGGGTCCACCGGGATGGATCGCAGGTGGTCGCTCCCCAGCCCCGCGATCCGTACCGCCTTGAGGAGGGACGAATGCGTTTCCTCCGAACCGTAGGCGACCAGCGGCGCCCTGACGCCCACCCGGTTCGACTCGAATCCGGTCGCCCGTTCACGCGCGGCCAGCAGTGCCGTCAGGGTCGCCGAGGACGCGGTGTCCTGAATGACGCCGCCCCCCGGGCCGTCGGACCGGAATTCCGGCGGCAGCTCGAGCAGATCGGCCAGCCAGTCCAGAACATGGGTTTCGAGCTCCGTACAGGCCGGGCTCGTCGCCCACAGCATCCCCTGAACTCCCAGACCGGCCGCCAGCAATTCACCGAGCACCGAGGGACCCGAGCTGTTGGACGGGAAGAACGCGAAGAAGCTCGGAGACTGCCAGTGCGTCAGGCCCGGAAGCACGATGCGGTCCAGGTCGCGCATGACCTGGTCAAAGGGCTCCCCGGCCTCCGGCGGGTCCTTCGGGAGGCGAGAGCGGATCTCACCGGGGTGGACGCGGGAAAGGACCGGATAGTCCTCGATCCGGCTCCAATAGCGGGCAAGCCACTCCAGGACGATCCGGCCGTCCCGAACGAATTCTTCGGGGCTCAGGTGCTCACGCCCGGATCCGGTAGCGGCGGGCGCGGTCACGCCCGCGATTATGCCCCGAGGACGAACATTCGAACGTCCCGCCGGACATAGGGCACCCGGACAACGGCCGCTCCGGACACCCGGCCAGGGAAACCCCCGGCCGCGGTCCGGCGGCTACCCGCCTCCCGGCGCTGTTCCGCTCCCTCGCTCCGGCCGCTTGCTCCCGGCGCCGGGCGCGCTCGGCGGCCGGCCGCGCCGGTGGCCGGCGGCGCCGGTGGCGCCGCCAGCCCGTTGTCGTCAGCCCTTGATGCGGTTGAAGAGCCGCGTGGCGACCACGGCGGCCGCGCCGGCCCACATGGCCGT